>JANMYL010000227.1:0-30803 GCA_031382045.1 Akkermansiaceae bacterium
GAGGCAGCATGCCAATGGATGGTGAAAGGTCCGCCCAAGAATCCACAGAATGGCGTTTCTTCGGCTTTTTCTTTCTCACTCCATTGGCCTGCGCTCTCGGCGAGAGCGCGCCACCTTTGAAGAGGCAGGGTAGCGCTGCCTCGCCGAGGCAGCATGCCAATGGATAGTGAAAGGTCCGCCCAAGAATCCACAGAATGGCGTTTCTTGCGCTTTTTCTTTCTCACCTATCAAACCTCGGAGAACAAGGCGTCAACCATTTCTAGACACTTCACACCGGGCATCACGCTCAGATCCATTTGGTTCATCACGTAGGCGAAGGAAATCCCCGTCGCGGGATCTCCCAAAGCGTGACTGCCGCCTGCACCGGGGTGGCCAAAAGCTGCAAGCGACGGCCCGTAAATATGCCGGATCTTCTGCCCAAATTCATCCAGTGGATCCTGCTGCGCACCGCAAGTAAAAGTTGTAGGCCGCAGCAGCACGCGGTCGTCGCCGGAAATTTGCGCTGTAGCGAGCGCCTGCCGGACTACCGGGGAGAGCGGGCTCTCGATGGAGCCGATGGCCGCTTGATAGAACTTCGCCAAAGCCGAAGCCGTACTTACCCCGCCGAGCGCTGGCAGGCCCGCCGCCCACGCACGAGGCTCGTTCATTTCGTGGATCGCGTGCAGCCCGCGCGGCGACGAGAATGCCCGCCGCGTGAAGGTGCCGGAAGTGGTGAGTTGTTTATAAAAAGCATCCGCCAAATCGTCCTTGCCGGCCTTGCCCGGATAGAGCCGGGCCACGCGCGGCCACTCGCTATCTGGCAGACCGATCCAGAAATCTAAGCCAAGCGGCTCGGCAATTTTTTTTCGCCAGTAACTGCCGAGCACCTGCCCGGTGAGGCGACGCACCGGCTCGTCCACCAACGCACCAAAAGTCCGTGGATGGTAGCCTTGGCCATCCCCTAGATTCCACGCTGGCACCTGGGCTTGGATAGCCGCCACCACCTCCGCGTGCTCCAAGACACCCGCCTTCTGGTCCAGCACGGCCAGCCCGCATTGATGCGAAAGCAGGTGGGAAAACCTTGCTCCTGCCACAGGGAATGCCGGCCACACCTCAGCCACCAGGGTTTCGGCGGATAGGCCTCTGCTCTCTAAAGCCAGCAGCAAACTCGCCGCCGCAGGGACTTTCGTCGCGGAATACACTGGCACCAACGTGCTCACCGTCCACTCGCGAAGCTGCTCGCGCTCGCACCAGCCGTGACCGTTTGAAATCATTTCAGTGCCATTCCACCAAATACTGATAGATGCACCCAATTCACCCCGATCACGGAAATTCCGCGAGAAGACTTCCAGCACTTTGCCTAACACCGAGGAACATACCGCCATACCGCTATGTGTCGGATGCAGATGACTCGCGCAATTCCGAACTGTCTTCAACGTCCATCTCTGCGGGTGCCGAAGACCATTCCTCGATCAAGCGGAATGCCACCGCCAGCAGCGTGGGACCCAGGAAAACTCCCACTAGCCCGAACGTCAGCGCCCCGCCGATGACACCACAGAAAATCAGCACAAACGGCATCTTGCTGCCCTGGCTGATCAAGTAGGGTCGCAAAAAATTATCCACACTGCTGATGCCCAGGCCACCCCAGATCAACATGAAAATCGCCATCCCCGGCTTGTCTTGGGCGAACAACCACATAGCTGCCGGCAGCCAGATCATCGGCGGACCGAACGGAATAACCGCTAGAAAAAACGTTAACACCGAGAGCAACACCGCGCCCGGCAAATCTGCGATCCAGAAGCCCACTCCCGCGACCAGCGACTGCGCGATCGCCGTCCCCAGAATCCCGTAAATCACGCCCCGCACCGTGCCGCCCGCCACTGTGATCAAGCGCTGGCCACGCCCGCCCGCCAGCCGATCCATAGTGACTGCAAGCCGTTCTGATAGCACTGGCGCATCCCGTAATAGGAAAAATGCAAGGAACGCGCTTAATAGAATCTGCGTCACCCCCTGCCCCACAGCCACGCCCACAGCGATCAACCAGATTTTCCCCCATGCCAAGAATTTCCCCAGCATGACGACGATGTGTGGTGAGTCCTGCACCTCTTCCATCCCCTTCGTCTTTAGAGCAGTTTTCTCCGAGATCGGTGGCAGTGTGTCCTGCACAATCAGCTCATCCCCGTTCTCCACGACGATTTTTGGACGCGGCGGCGGAGTTTTTACCTCCTTGTCGAGCTGCTTCATCCAACGCTTGCGGTCTTCGGCGAAATTTGACCAATACACGCCGAGCTCCTTGCCAACTAACGGCGTCTGCACCACCCAAGCCGGCGCTTGATCCGGGGCCGCCATGAGCCATTTACGTGTCGCCTCGGTCAAATCCTTGCCATCTTGAGCGATGCTGAACCCAATTAGAAAAATTGGCCCACCAAGCAGCACCGTCACCGTTAAGGTCACAAAGCAAGCCGCCAAAGTCCGCGAGCCGCGGAACCAACGAGTGAAAACCCGCTGCAAGGGATTCAGTGAATAAGTGAGAATAGCCGCCCATAACAAGGCGGTCATGAAGGGCCTAAGCACCGACACACATGCAACTAACAGGAGTAGCAAAGCCAGCCCTCCGAGCATGGGTTCTATCTTAAAACGGGGGTTTTTCTCCTCGGGGGTCATGGATTGCAGAGACAATAATCAGCTTTTTCTCGAATCGCCAGCGAGTATCTTGAGGTTTTTCAAACTGCGGAGTCGACGGCCATTTCAGCCCAATCAATATTCAACAAATCCGCGAAGAGAGGAAAAGTGAGATTTTGGATTTCCGAATCGGGATTTCCGGACATCTTCGCGGCGTGGATTGGATCATGCAGGCGGCGCTGGGCGCAGCGATGGGAGAGTGGCTGATGGGCAAGCGGCTGGGAAACTGGGCGTTGGCTTGGGGGGCACTGCTTGGGATTGTACCGGAGCTCGATGTATTAATTTTCCCGTTTCTGGACACGGCGCAGAAATTAGTGTGGCACCAGGGAGTAAGTCACTCGTTGGTAGTGATGACAGTCGCTGGTTATGGGCTGACTCACGGCTTGGCAAAAATTTGGCATAAAGAAAGAATCACCAAGTTGCAGGCGGGCGGCCTTGTGGCAGCGGTGTGGGGCGCGCACCTATTGGCCGAGTGTCTCACAGCGCAAGGCGCGGCGGTGTTGTGGCCATTTGTAGAAAAGCGGGTGGCGTTGGATTGTCTGCCACCCGGTGATTTGCTGCTCGCCGGGCCGCTAGTCGTATCGGTGCTTTGGATGGCGTTTCTGCGGGAGGCCCCTGCGAAAAAATCGCGCGGAAAAAAGCCGATGCCGCCCTCAAAGCGGAGAAAATGCTGCTTCCTCGGACTCGGCCTGAGCGCAGCGTATGCTCTGCTAGGCGGAGGGATGAAATTCGTAGCATCCGCTGGATTTGAAGCGGATCTGATGCGGCGCGGGGTGAAATACCAGCGCCGGATGGAGTCACCCACTCCTTATAATCTCATACTTTGGCGGGCGGTGGTGGATTGCGGGGACGAGCTCCGGGTGGGCTACCGGACGATTTTTGAACTGCATTCCACGCCGGTGCGCTGGACAATCTACCCGAAAGGCAAGGACGCGCTCGCCGCCGTCTCGGAAATCAGCGAAACCCGAACTCTCACCCGAGCTACCGATGGCTGGTGGCTCGCCCGTCCGAACGCGCGAGGCGCGTGGCTCGGCGATTTGCGTTTCCCAGAAAGCCGCACCTGGGGCAGCAAGAAAGGCATGGTGGACAGCAGGCTAGCGGTTTCTTGGGTCATCCAACAGGGGAGCAAGAGCGACAGTTTGCGGCAAATCTCTTCGGAAAACAAAAATAGTGTCGATTATTTACAGCGGATGAGCGCGAGGATTTTTGGAAATCGCGAATCGTGGGAGGCAAACCCGCGGCTGGCCGGGGTGACAGGCAGCTTGCCAGAATTCCTGGCAGTGGAGGAATAGCCGACATAGGCCTGAATTCTTCGCTTAGGTCAGCCTTTGGACGCGCTAAAAGTCCCTCGATAATACCAGATAAAATATTTGCCGCCCTGATGGCGCGGAAAGCCAGAGAGCTGAATTCGAGTTGCTTGCAGCTATCGATCTATCGCGAAGATGGACGATCTAGAATTGAATCTCGGTGACGCATTCTCCGGCAATTTTTCGACAAATCCGCTCTGGAATGACTTGTGAAATTTAACTCCGCCGCCGACAAATTAAAGATATTTTACGCCAAGCATTGGGCGCATATCGCAAACTTGGCTGACGAAGCGGATCGTTGATAAATCGCACTGAGTTAAAAAAATTATAGGCAAATAGACGTTTTAGGCCGACTCCGTAACTGATTTTTTGAAAAACAGATTGATTTCAATAAATTTATAGATTCATTGAATATCCTGTCTTCCGAAATGATGCGCTCTCAATTCATGAGAAAATCACTAACATTGTTCAACTCAGCCCGTCACTCAGGACGGACCAGCCCATCAGGGATGACATTGCTAGAACTTACGGTGGTGATTCTCGTCCTATTGTCATTGATTGGTATTCTATTCATCGGTGCACGGGCCTGGAAGCGTGGCTCGGACCGAACACTTTGCATCATGCACATCCAATCCGTCCAGAAAGGCGTCCGCGGCTACGCAAACCTTTATGATTTTAGTGAAGGAGATAACGCGCCTGACCTTAAGAATAAAGTGATCGGGATAGGACGCTTCGTTGAGGACACCCCCGTTTGTCCGGGAAATGGAACTTACAGCTTCGGCAGCACCTCCGGAGTGAACACCATTCCACCGGTGGGAGAACTCTACCTGCAATGCACGCTCGCCGCCACCCCCTTGCAGCATGAACCAGAATCTCACGCAGATTGGTGAATCCCGCGATTGCTCAGATTGCCAACGACCGCTTTCAGTAGCTTCCTCCACTTATCACTTTCTTAGCCCGCTGCTTGCGTGGCATCGCATGAGTGTTCCAGCCCAGATCCTACCTAGTGGACAAGGCGGCCTGTAGAAATTGTTTCCCGCTACTTTTGCCAGATCTGCTGACGCTCCACGGGGCCGAGTTCCATCCACTTACCTTGCGCCAGATTGATCGAATCAAGTCGCCCGATCGCCACCCGAATCAAACGCAAAGTCGGAAAACCCACCGCCGCCGTCACTCGCCGGACTTGGCGGTTTTTACCTTCGATCAATTGGAGCTCCAGCCACGACGTGGGGATCGCTAGGCGGAAACGCACCGGTGGATCACGCGGTGCCACCACTGGCTCCCCCTCCAGCAAACGCGCTTGGCAGGGCCGCGTCCGGTAGCCTTGAATAAGGATTCCACCGAGTTTGAGCTGCGTCACGGCCTCAGGCGTGGGAACCCCCTCGACCTGCGCGAGGTAGGTTCTTGGGTGCGCCGTCTTTGGGTCCAGCAAACGATTGTTGAATCCCGGCTCGTCGCTGAGAAGGAGCAATCCCTCGGAATCCATGTCCAACCGTCCGACCGGGTAAACACCTGCAGGAAAGCCGAAGTCCGCCAAGGTCCGCTGCCCTGGCAGATCCGGTGTGAACTGGCAGAGAACTCCATACGGCTTATGAAATGCGATGACCATGACGTTTCAAGCGGGTGGCTGCGTCCCAGGCCGTACGCAGAGTTTGGGTGATCGGGCCGAGCACAAGATCTTTATCCTCGTAGCGGGAGACGCCGGTCAACCCGCGGATCGAGGAAGTCAAAAATAACTCGTCAGCGGTGTGCAGCTCCACCGGAGTTAGTTCCAGCTCCTCGCAAGGAATCCCGTGACTGCCCGCGAGTTCAATGACCACTCCTCGGGTGACGCCAGGCAAACAACCAGATGCGAGCGAGGGAGTCAGCAGCGCACCTTTTTTTACAATAAATAGATTTGCGGTGGCCGCTTCACAGAGCTGGCCGGCGGTGTTGAGGAAGAGAGTTTCGTCGAAACCCAGCCGCCGGGCGTGATCGAGAGCGACAAGATTCTCCGCGTAAGAAGCGCATTTCAAGCCAGCTAGCGGCGAGTTTTCGTTCCGTAGCCACGGGCATAGATTTACCGTCAGGCTCGTGGGAGCAGCATCCACGGGAAGCGCGATCATCGTGACCACACGATCCTTACCAAGAGCCAGATCATTGATAGAGCCACTGCCACCTGAGACGGCGAGCCGGATACGCACACGGCCGGAGGTGAGGTTGTTACGGACTAACAACTCCGCAGCAATTTCATGAAAATCGGGCATTTGCAAATTCCAATCGAGCCGTTCACAACCCAAGCGCAGACGCGCAAGATGGCGGTCCAAAAAGACGGGCACGCCATCCAAGGCGAGCAGCGTCTCGAACAAGCCGAGCCCTAGAATGGCCCCACGGTCGAGAAGCGACATGCGGAAATCCTTGAAATTTAGCCAATCACCATTGCACCAAAGCTGAGTCATCGGCATTGATTCTGGCGGCCGCGCGGCGCTTGTAAACCCTGCAAACCACTGTCGCTGAAAGACGACAGCCTGAACTGTCATGCGGGCCATCCAGCCAGCAGGGCGCGTGTGCTTCTAAGAAATAAGGCTGAAAGCGCGACCCAGTGTCGTTATCTTGCGGCAGACTCCCTTCGTCCTTGCTTGACGAGTGCGCTCCGTGGCTTGATCGAAGCCGTGGAAGCTTACCTTGATTTGATGCGCGACGTGCTCGAGCACGGCGAGAAACGCGCCGACCGCACCGGCACGGGGACGATTTCAGTCTTCGGACGTCAGGTCCGCTACGATTTGCGAAAAGGATTTCCTTGCCTGACGACCAAGAAGCTGCACCTGCGCTCGATCATTCACGAGCTACTGTGGTTCCTCCGGGGTGATACTAATACCCGCTATCTCAAAGAAAACGGCGTCACGATCTGGGACGGATGGGCAGATGCCGAGGGCGAACTCGGGCCGGTTTACGGCAAACAATGGCGTGCTTGGCCTACGCCCGAGGGCCGCTCGATCGACCAACTTCATCTATTGATCGACGGCTTACGCGGAAATCCGCATTCGCGACGTCACATCGTTTCCGCATGGAACGTCGGTCAAATCCACCAAATGGCCTTACCACCCTGCCATTTGTTGTTTCAATTTTACGTCCACCCCGCAAGCGACGGCGGTCGGCCGGGGCTGTCATGCCAGCTCTACCAACGCAGCGCAGATTTATTTCTCGGCGTCCCCTTCAACATCGCATCCTACGCCTTGCTGACAAAAATGGTTGCTCACATCTGCAATTACGAGGCCCGTGATTTTGTCCACACCTTCGGCGATCTCCACCTCTATTTAAATCACTTGGAGCAGGCCGAACTCCAGCTATCTCGCGAGCCGCGCGCCCTACCTAACTTATGGTTGAATCCAGATGTGAAAGATATCGACGCATTCACCATCGACGACATTCGGCTGGAAAATTACGATCCGCACCCACATATCAAGGCCCCAGTCGCCATTTAATCCAATGTTCCCCTATGAACATCATAAGGAAAAGCTGATCTCGAAAGGTGAGTTCCTGCGTCGTTTGTGGCATTCGTCCCTCGTCGGCGGCTTGCTAATTGGCTTCTCACTGGGCGCAGGCATGCTGGGTTACCAGAATTTAGAAAATCTCTCTTGGACGGATTCTTTTCTCAACGCCGCGATGATTCTTGGTGGCATGGGGCCAGTCGATTTGATGAAAACCGATGCCGGTAAAATTTTTGCAGGCTTCTACGCGCTATATTCCGGGCTCGCATTTCTAGTCCTGGCAGGCCTACTATTCGGCCCAGTCGCCCACCGGGTGCTCCACAGTTTCCACTATGGTCCGGATCAGGAGAAAGAAGAATCATGAATCTCAAGTTGACCGCGGTTGTCGCCATGACCCCAGAACGTGTGATCGGCCAAGCCGGCACCTTGCCATGGCATTTACCAGAAGATCTCGCATTTTTCAAACGGACTACCACTGGCCACCCAATAGTCATGGGCAGGAAAACCTACGAATCTATAGGCCGCCCGCTGCCCAAACGCCGCAATATTGTGCTGACCCGAGATCCCAATTGGTCCGCGGACGGCGTGGAAGTAATCCACCAGCCCGCTGAACTCTCTGAATTGCCGGGAATCTCAGGACAAGTCTTCATCATTGGAGGCTCGGAAATCTACGCGGCTTTTCTGCCGATGCTAAATGATTTACTCGTTAGCCATGTTTTCGAGAATCACGACGGCGATACCTTCCTTCCAGAATTTGAAGTGGAATTCCCGCAGTCAGAGATTCTAGAAACGCACTCCGCTTTCGAAGTGCGGCGTCATTTCAAATCCCGACCAGACTGAATTCTTCCACTCGCTTTAAAAAACAGCATCTCACCAACGGAGATAGTCTCAATGACGGGAAGCGCACCGAGTTCAACTCGGCAACAACGCCATTCAGGAGAAGTTGCAGGAGCACCCAAGCTGAACCGAATGCTTGTTAGTCGAAACCCCCTCAACTCCATTTAAAAATGGTAGATCTCTCACACTTCCTTCCCCAACCGCTTTAATACATGTTAGGGATCTGCTTCAGACTGCGTAAATTTTTTGTGAACAGATTTTGAGCGGTGAAAAAATCATAATTTGTAATTGAAAATGAAAGTGCCGTAGCGAAGCTTGCTTCGCTCAGAAACCAGATTATCCCAGACCGCTTACAATCTCGCTATTGCCCTTTGCAAAATGAAAAGACATCCAAGACGAATTACCTCGATTCGCAATCTCACATCCAAAAATATGCGGCATTTAACTACCGAGTTTCGGCTTGCAACTCAAATTCCACTGCTCTAAGGATTTCTTAACAGCTTCTGACGAAAGAAAGGAGTGGGTCTTGCACCCACTCTTTTGCGTCTCCGGACATCAGCAGCGCGACCGCAGACAACGCCAGTTATGACCAACGATATCGTCGCCCTCATTGAGTATTACGAAAAAGAAAAAGGAATCGACCGTGATAAGGTTGTTGCCGCGCTGGAGTTCGCCTTTATTTCTGCTTACCGCAAAATGGTTCCGGGGGCTGATGCTATCGAAACCCTCCGAGCCGCAGTTGATACAAAAAAGGGTGAAACTAAGATCTATGCCGTTCTGACCGTCGTCGCGGATGATGATCACGAGGACAAATTCAACGAAGTTCCCCTTTCCACTGCGACCAAAAAGAGCTCCACCGCCCGGATCGGGGAGACGCAAGAATTCAATGTCACGCCCAAGGATTTCGGCCGTATCGCCGTGCAAACTGCCAAGCAGACGATGATGCAGCGCCTCCGCCAAGCGGAGAAGGAAATGATTTACGAAGAATTCAAGGACCGCGCTGGTGACGTGGTTTCTGGCACCGTCCGCCGCTTCGAGCGCAATGACGTGATGATCGACCTCGGGAAATTTGAGGGCATTATGCCAAATCGTGAACGCGTGCAGGGCGAAGATTACAACATCGGCGACCGCATTCGCGCTTACGTGCTCGCCGTGGAAAACGAAGGCCGCGGCCCGGAAATCATTCTCTCCCGCAGCCACCCAAACTTCGTCCGCCGTCTATTCGAGGCTGAAGTGAACGAAATTTCCGACCACACCGTGGAAATCCGCGGCATTGCCCGAGAAGCCGGCTTTCGCACCAAAGTTGCTGTCTGGAGCAGCGACCCGAAAGTCGATCCTGTCGGCGCTTGTGTCGGCATGCGCGGCGCGCGCGTCAAAAACATCGTCCGCGAGCTCAACAACGAAAAAGTCGATATCATCCGTTGGAGTGAAGATCCTAAGGAATTCGTCCGCGAGGCGCTCAAGCCTGCGGAACTCCGGTCAATCACGGTGGACGAGGTAACTCACACCGTCCATGTCACAGTGGATGAAATCGACCTCAGCAAAGCGATCGGTCGGAAGGGACAAAACGCTCGTCTTTCCTCCCGCCTCATGGGCTGGGACGTCCAAGTCCGCCGCGACGAGTCCAAGGAAGAACAATTCAAAGAAAAAATCGGCGGTGCCGCTCACACGCTTGGCGAGCAACTCGGCATCACAGATGAGTTGGCAAATAAGCTCACGCTCGCCGGTGGTTTCAATCCTGAGCTCGTAGTAGACATGCCAGCCGACTACATTTCCGCCGCCCTCGAGATCACCGAGGAAGCGGCCGAAGCTATCCTCTTGCGCGCTCACGGCATCGTCAACGGTTCTGTCGTAGCGACCGCCAACGACTAATTTTCCAATAGCACATTATTTCCACTTCATCTCTTCCACGAACTCTGCAAAGCCGGATGCCCGAAAATAGCGAAAGCTCTCCCAAAAAAGCCAAGGTGCTAGATCTCCTCGAAACACCCAAGAAACCTTCGCGCCGCGAGCGCCAGCGCAAGGAGGCAGAGGTTATTCCACCAGTTCCGAGTGTCCTAGACGCCCAAAAGGCTAACGCGCTCGACCTCTTTGCCGAGGACAAAAAGCCCAAAGTCCGCAAGACCACTCGGACCGGTAAAGCCGTGTTAGGAACGATTTCTAAACTCCTCGACGCCGAGGAACCCGTTGTCATTAAGGAAGTCGAAATCACTCCACTTCCCGAGCTGGTCGCTGTTGTAGAAACGCCAATCCCGGTCGAAGAGGAGGTTCCCTACGATCCAAAACTGATCGTCATTAAGCCCCCGATCCTGATTCCTGATCTGGCTGCCCGTCTCGGGTTGAAGCCATTCAATATCATGGCGGACTTGATCAAAATCGGAGTATTCCCGGCTCCAAATCAACCGCTTGAGCCAGACATCGCCGCAAAGATTTGCGAAATCCATGGTTTCGTTTTCGAACGCGAAAAGCGCGACAAAGACAAGGGCATTCACAAGGAAGTCGTCGTCATTAAAGAACCGGAAATCGTTATCGAAGAACCGGTCGATTTGCTGAAATACCGTCCACCTATCGTAACGATCATGGGCCACGTGGATCACGGTAAAACCACGATTCTCGATTTCTTCCGCAAGTCCAAGGTCACGGCCAGCGAAGCGGGCGGTATCACGCAGCACATCGGTGCTTACCAAGTCATCCACAACGATCAGGAAATCACCTTCCTCGACACTCCCGGCCACGCCATTTTCTCCGACATGCGCGCTCGCGGTGCGGTCATCACCGACATCGTGATCATCGTCGTGGCTGCCAATGACGGTATCATGCCGCAAACGCTTGAGGCCATTAAACACGCCAAAAAAGCGAAAAAGACGATCATCGTCGCAATCAATAAATGCGATCTCCCGTCCGCCAATGTGGACCGTGCAAAATCGCAACTCGCCGAGCACGGACTACAAACCACCGACTTCGGCGGTGACACGGAGTTCGCGGAAGTTTCCGCATTGACTGGCAAAGGCATGGAAACGCTGCTGGAACTCATCGCCCTGCAAGCAGAAGTTCTTGAACTCAAAGCCAACCCCAAAGCCACCGCTCGCGCAGCTGTTATCGAGGCCCGCGTGGTTCCTGGCCGCGGAACGACGGCCACGGTCATCATTGAATCTGGTACGCTCAAGGTGGGCACCCCGTTCATCTGTGGCCCTTATGCTGGTAAAGTGCGATCACTCATCAACGACCGCGGAGTGGCCGTCAAAACCGCTCACCCCGGCATGCCCGTGGAAGTCATCGGCTTTGAAGAACTTCCCAACGTCGGCGACCATCTCACCGAGATGAAGACCGAGCGCGAGGCAAAATCTCTCGCCACTGAGCGCCAGGAAGCGCAGCGCCTCGTCCGTCTCAAACCGCAGCACCGCAACCGGATGCAAGACCTCTACTCGATGGTCCGCGACGGTGGCGGCAAGGCCCAGCTCAAGCTAATTCTCAAATGCGACGTGCAAGGCTCGGTGGAGGCAATCAAAAAAGCCGTGCTCGCCATCCAGTCCGACAAGGTAGAATCCTCGTTCATCACTGCGGCTGCAGGCCCGATCACCGAGTCGGACATTTCCTACGCCGCCTCAACGGATGCGATCATCCTCGGCTTCAACGTCAAAGTCGAAGCTAAGGCCGTGAAATCCGCCAAAGCCGCCGCAGTCGAGGTCAAGCTTTACTCGGTCGTTTACGAACTCATCGACCAAGTCCGAGAGGCCATGCTCGGTCTGTTGGAACCGCTCACTCGCGAGACCGTCATCGGCCACGCGGAAGTCCGCCAGATTTTCAAACTCAACCGTGGCCGCGTGGCAGGCTCGTTCGTCACAGACGGTCGCATCCACCGCAAAGCTCATGCCCGCGTCATTCGCGGTGGTATCCCGGTTTTCGATGGCCGGATGTCCACGCTCCGTCGCTTCAAAGACGAGGTCGAGGAAGTCCGCACGAATTTCGAGTGCGGCATTCGCTTGGGCGAGTTCAATGAGTATCAAGAAGGCGATATCATCGAGTGTTACAAACTCGAGAAATACGCGCAAACGCTGTGACTAGCTTTATAAGTTAGTAGTTAGTAGGTTTCTTACTAATAACTGCTAACCCATAAGCCTAAACTTATATCCCATGTCCCGCCGCCTCGATCGAGTCAACGAACTCCTCCGCCGTGAAATCGGCAACGTCATTCAAAAAGACTATGAATGGCATAACCGTCTCGTAACCGTCAGTGACGTCGAAGTGACACAAGATTTGAAAGAGGGCAAAGTCTTCATCGGCGTGCTCGGTGGTGAAGCGAAATCCGTCATTGTTAAGTTAAACAAAGACCATGGCTCCATCCAGTCCAAGGTCATGAAGCGTGTGGTTCTCAAATCCACACCAGTGCTTCGCTTCCACCACGACGCCTCTGCCATCCGCGGCGTGGAAATTGTCAACCTCCTCGAAGAAGTGGACAAGATTCCGAAAGCACCGGAAGAAGACGTCCCCCAAGCCTGACCCGCGCACTTCGAAAGATTCTGGCAGGTGGTGACGTATCCTGCACAGGATGAAACGAACCAATTTTCCGCTGGCAATCGTCGCACTCGCAATTGTGTGCGCCCTCACGGACGCCACCGACGCCCAAGTCCCATTAAAGACGCCAGCCGGTGAGATGCTTCTCTTCAAATCCAGCGCCGCCTCGCGAGTGGTTGAAAAAGTCCGCTCCCAAGCGCAGGGCGTAATGATGGATGTTTTAGTGAAGGTAGGTGACCCCGTTACAAAAAACCAGCTACTCGGCCATCTCGAGCTGGACGCGACTAAACTCCAACTCGATATGGCACAACTCGCGATGGAAGCTAAAAGCAACGTGGACGCCGCCCGCAAACAGGCCGATGCATGGACTGTGACGCGCGAAGAAACAGCGGAAGCGGTGCGCAAGCGCGAGATGAAGAAATCTCGCTTGGAATGGACCTCTGCCATGGAAGAAATGTATAGAAGCAATCATGAATCTCAGTTAGAAACCGAAAAAGCGCAAGTCATCCAATACGAATACTGGAAACAACAATACGAAAAACGCTTTCTACGAGCCCCGGTGGCGGGAATCATCTCCGAGGTGGTCGTGGAACCCGGTAAATCGATTAACTTTGCGACCCATACTTTCACCGTCAGTAATGAGGACGACTACATGATCTCTGTGCCCCTTTCTGCATCGCTCGCCGCAGCGGCAGTGAGCGAAACTACCCTCCCCGTGCGCGCTGTGGACGGGAAATCCGTCAGCCGTGCGAAGGTGGACGGCGTGTCCGACGATCCCAGGACTGCGGGCGGGAAAATCCTCCGTTTACTCGTTCATGCATCGGATTTTCCTGCACTGATTCGGGCTAAACTCAAAGGTATGAAATTCGACGTTCTGCTGCCTGAGGTGGCCGCGTATGTCGAGTGACTTTATGGCGCGTTCTTGTTCCGCCTTGAATGCCCCACGGGGACAAGCGATACTAAGGCCATGACTGCCCGCGAAGCTGCCGTTGATCTTGCCCGCCGCCTGACGGCCGCCGGCCACGAAGCGCTATTTGCAGGAGGTTGCGTGAGAGATAAATTGTTAGGCCAAGAGCCGAAAGACTACGACATAGCCACCTCTGCTAGACCGGAGGAAGTGCTGAAACTTTTCCCCAGCGCAAACGAAGTGGGCGCACATTTTGGAGTGGTGATCGCAAAGCACAAGGGGCAGCACGTCGAGATTGCGACCTTCCGCACCGACGGCAGCTACAAAGACGGGCGGCGGCCAGAAACGGTAACTTTCTCAACCCCGCAGGAAGACGCCCAACGCCGCGATTTCACCATCAATGGACTGTTCGAGCACCCCGAATCCGGCGAGGTCATCGACCACGTCGGCGGCATGGCAGACCTCCGGGAGGGATTGCTGCGGGCCATCGGCAACCCGCTGGCGCGCTTCACAGAGGACGGGCTGCGACTGCTGCGGGCAGTGCGATTTTCTGCGACGATGGGATTTGAAATCGAGCCGCAGACGCGGGCGGCGATCCACGAATGCGCGCCGCTGCTGAACCGGATTTCCCCCGAACGGATTCGTGACGAATTCTCGAAAATCCTGATCTGCCCGCACCGCCGCAGGGGCGTGGAGATCTTGGTGGAAACCGGACTCATGCTCCAAATCATTCCGGAGTTTATGAAAACCATCGGCTGCGAACAACCGCCAGAATGGCATCCCGAGGGCGACGTTTACACCCACACTTGCATCATGCTCGAGATGCTAGAACCCACCGCGCCGCTGGTGCTTTGCCTCGCCGTCCTGCTCCACGACATCGCCAAGCCGCCGTGCCAAACGTTCAGCGACCGCATCCGCTTCAATGGCCACGACTCAATGGGCGCGGACATGGCAGACAGCATTCTCCGCCGCCTGCGCTACCCGAACGACGTCATCGCCGCCACTGTCCCGATGGTCGCACGGCACATGCAATTCATGAATGTGAAGCAAATGCGCACCGCGAAACTCAAGCGATTCATGGCCGAGCCGACATTTCCGCAGGAAATGGAGCTGCACCGCGTGGATTGCGGGTCGTCGAATGGATTCACGGACAACTACGAATTTCTGGAAGCCAAGGCGCAAGAGTTCGCCGCCGAGCCCTTGATCCCGCCGCCGCTGGTGACGGGCCGGGATTTGATCCAGCTCGGACTCACCCCGGGGCCGCGTTTCCGGGAAATCCTCGAAATCATCCAAACCGAGCAACTCGAAGGACGAATCCTTGATCGCCAGCCCGCCCTCGACTACCTCAAAGCACTCGCCTCCGAAACTTCCGCATGATGCGCGAAATATCCGGCAAAATCAGCGCAGCACGCCAGCCCACACCTCACGACTTTTCTCACTCATGAACTCCACCATCCCCGTCGAACATTCCGATCCCCTCAACGCACAAATCCTTGCGATTTCCGAAGATTTGATTGCCGGATTCCAGCGTCAACCGTTTCACCTAATCGCCGAAAAATCTGGGGTGCCACTGGAAACCGTGCTCGAGCGCATCCGCGCGATGGTCGAGGCCGGAGTCGTCCGCCGCGTCCGCCAGACTCTGCTTTCCACCAAGCTCGCTCACGGCGCGCTGGTCGCGTGGAAACTGCCCGAGGAAAAGCTTAACGACGCCTTCGATTTCATGGCCAAGGAGGACCCGTTCTCCGGCCACGTAGTGATCCGCTCAACGGATACCGAAGTTTCCGGCTCTGGCTACCGGCTCTGGACCACGCTCAAAGTCCCCGTCGGCGAATCGCTCGACTTCCACGCCACCGCCTTGCTTCGACTAACAGGAGCCACCGAATACCTGCTGATGCCAGCCAACGGTGTCTTCGCTCTTGGCGTGGGTCACACCCGCCGCAAATCCCTCGAACCCGGCGACAAAACCGACGAACTCGCCGTCATGATGACCACCACCGCCGTGGACCTAACCGACGAAGAGTGGAACGTGCTACTCGCGCTCAAGGAAGAGCTCACGCTCGATGAAATTTCAGAAAATCCGTGGGACAAGCGCGCGGAAATCGCCGGCGTATCGCTCGACCGCTTCTGCGAAGTCGCGGAGACGCTGAATGCTAAAAAAGTCATCGGCCGCTTCTCCACCTTTCTCGAACACGTCAAACCCTCCGCCACAGGCGAACGCGTCACCCGCTTCAATGGGCTATTCCATTGGGCAGTCCCGAAAGGCCGAGAAATAGAGGCCGGTGCAGAAGTCGGCCGTCATTTCTGCATGACTCACTGCTACTGGCGTGAGGGCGGGCCACAATTCGGCGACGTCAATATCATGGGCGTGGTCCACGGCACCGAAAAACCTCGCGTCCTCGAACACAAGGCCGCCATCGATCTCCACCTCGAATCTATCGGCATCCCAGTTTCCTACACCAACGTATTTTGGGGCGGACGCTCGGAAATCAAGCCCTCAGAAATTTCACCAAAAATTTACCACGAGTGGCATGCAAAACACGCAGTGCCAACCGCCTAACTTCCGTGATGTTTACCGGGTCTTTGTCGGCACACACAGCTTTCGCCAGCTCGGCGATCACCTGTGCTCTCGGCGCTAAATCTAACATATTTAGATCTCGATCAAACAATTATCCAGAAAATAATATGCGCAGCCTCTAATGATGTCGGAGGCATCTTATCCTGTAGCCGGTGGTTGAGCGTAGCGACACCACCGGATCATGGATGATTTCGGTATTCATGCTTCGAGGAGTTCGGTGACGTTTTTGGCAATGCGTGGCGGGTTCGGTCCATTACATGGGATTTTCAAGGCTAACTGGCATCAGCGAGGCGACGAGGGAAATCCGCTAGGATTTGACTGGGAGGCATGAGCGGCATGTAGGAGCCTCCCGGCTGTCTTTTAAAGACGGAATATTCCGGTCTCACGATACCCTGGAGCCCGCATTTCAATGAGTATTTTGCACAAATCCCCAAGATTTTCGTTTCATCCTTGGGGGGATCGTGATGAAATCTAGATAACCCATGCAGGCAACCCTTTTACCGCCAAGAAACCCCGCCCTCTGTGCCCCGATCACATCCAACCGGGATCTCGGGACCTGCCTCATCGCCAATCTGCCGATGCGAGAACTACTCGAAGCTGAACTACGCCGGGCCGGATTGCAGCTCGTCGAGCCCGCCGAAGCAGGCTCGCGGACGCTGCGCATTCCGCTTGATAACTGGATCGAGCTCGGCGCACTTTTTCTGCTCGGCAGAAATCCCAATAGCGCCTGCCTACTCGACAGCGAGGGCAACACATTAGC
Organism: Akkermansiaceae bacterium; assembly: GCA_031382045.1. Classification (GTDB taxonomy): domain Bacteria; phylum Verrucomicrobiota; class Verrucomicrobiia; order Verrucomicrobiales; family Akkermansiaceae; genus Luteolibacter. Next base: position 17,033 of record JANMYL010000227.1, read on the forward strand.
CTGGAAAGGCTCGGAAAAACCCGAGGATTGCGCGGATAAAATCGTCACCAACGCCAATTGCTTCGCGATTATTTATCCATGGGATCTCTTGCGAATGAACGAGGAAGTCCTCGCGCTGATGGACGAAACCTCGCTCATCGGCGAGGTCAGTCCGCTCGCCACTCTCAGCGGCTGCATCCGCCTCGGGAACGGCTCGCGCATCCTTTCTGGCACCGTCATCGAAGGCCCCGTGGTCATCGGCCCAAATAGCCAGATCGGGCCAAACGCCTACATCCGCGGCGCTACCAGCATCGGCGCGAATTGCTACGTCGGAAACGGAGCCGAGGTCAAAAATTCGATCATTTACAACAACACCTACATTTCCCGCCAGTGCTACGTCGGAGACTCCATCATCGGCACCCACGTCACACTCGGCGCGGGAACCTGCACTGAAAACCACCGCCACGACGGCCGCCACCATGTCTCGATGATTCATGGGAAACCCGTCAATACGGGTCGCCTCAAGTTCGGTGCTATCCTCGGAGATGGCGTCCGCACCGGCGTAAATACCTCCCTCGAGGCTGGAATAAAAATTGGTATAGCCCGCACGATTTTACCCGGTAGCTACGTCGGTAAAGACCTATTGTGACTAAATCGTCACACGCGCTGGATTCGCGCCACCACTTCCCGCTGGCTATCTCTCTCCTGCAATGCATCGAATTCTTATTGTTGAGGACGAACGCGACATCGCCGACTTGATCGGCTTCAACCTCCAGCGCGCGGGCTACGAAATCCTCAAAGCCCATGACGGCATCGAGGGCACCAACCTCGCCCTCCGCGAGCGGCCGGACCTGATCCTGCTTGACCTCATGCTGCCTGGCCGCGACGGCTACGCGGTTTTCCGAGAACTCCGCCGCGACCCTCGCACTGCGAACACCCCCGTTATCATGCTCACCGCGCGGGCCCAAACGGAGGACCGAATCCAAGGACTTGAGGCCGGCGCCGACGACTACCTCACCAAACCCTTCAGCCCGAAGGAGCTCATGCTGCGCGTTCAAGCCATTCTCAAACGCTCCGATGGACCTCCCGGCGCGGTGGATTTCAAACATGGCCCCTTCCGCTTCGACAAGAACTCGTTGAAATTCTATCTGGACAACGAGCCCGCCGAGCTGACTTCCACCGAGTTCAAGTTACTGCTATTTCTCTGCGAACGCCCAGGCAAGGCGCAGGACCGCAACGACCTTCTCCGTAGCATCTGGGGCTACAGCGACGCAGCCCACAGCCGCACACTCGACACCCACATGAAGCGACTCCGCCAAAAACTCGGCCCTCACGGGGCTTGGGTTGAAACCGTGCGCGGCATCGGTTATTGCGTGGCGAAGGCCAACGCATGATCACTGAAATTTCCATCCTTGCCACAATTGCGGCACTCACCGCACTGGTTATCCTCGTCCTGCGCCACCGTAATTCACGCAGCCAATCCGAAGCTGAAGTCAATACATGGAAACTCCGCCTCCAACGCGATCTCCATCAATCCCGCGATGAACGCAACCGCTTACTCGACGCCCTTGGCGATGCCTTTTTACTCGTCGACTCGGATGCCAACATCCGCTTCGCAAACGAAGCAGCCCGCGCCCTGTTCGGCGCGCGCGAACTTCTCAACCGCCCCGTGAGTGAAGCTTTCCTTGACCCCCGCCTCGCCGACGCCCTGCTCCGCTGCCTCGCCACGGGTGAGCCCGTCCAATCCCGGGTCGTCCTCCCCCAACAAACCTCCCCACGCGGCGACCTCGAAAATCGCGGCTTCAACGCTTGGATTATCGATGCCGCCCAACTCTCCAATCCTCCCGGCGGCTCTCCCACCACCCGTGTCATCATCCGCGACGTGACAGCCGAACATCAACTCGAACAAGTCCGCAAGGATTTCGTCGCCAACGCGTCCCATGAGCTCCGCACTCCGCTCGCCATCATCAATGGCTATTTGGAAAACCTGCTCGATGACGACATGATTGAAGAACCGGAAATGGCCCGTCGGTTCCTGACCATCATGCGCAAACACGCAGACCGCATCTCCCACATCGTCGAGGACATGCTTGTCATTTCACGCCTCGAATCCGGTGAGGCCAACGCACTCAAAATCGAGCCCTTCCGCTTTGGCTCATGCATCAAAGACGTCCTTGAGCGGCTTGAATCCGTCATCCAAAATCAAAACGCCGCCATCACCGTCACCTTACCAGACCCAGCCCTCGTCATCCATGGCGACCGCTTTTATTGGACTCAGGTGCTTTTCAACCTCGTCGAAAACGCGCTCAAACAAAATCCCCACAGCGGTTTATGCGTCGAGGTCGGCTGCCAGCCAGTCGGAGAAACCATCCACATCTGGGTTACTGACAACGGGCTTGGCATTCCCAGCGCGGACTTACCACACATTTTCCGCCGCTTCTTCCGCGTGGAAAAACACCATTCTCAGCAGGAAATTAAAGGAACTGGCCTCGGACTCTCCATTGTTAAGCGCGCCATCGAAGCTCACGGCGGCACCATCGGCGTCACTTCAGAACCCGGCACTGAGACCAAATTCCTCATCATTGTTCCCAAGGCATTAAGTTAGAGTGCAGGCAGCAATCGCCTCGGCCCGCGTGATTTCCGGAAATTTGCCGTGCGACCGCCGGGAAAATTCGCCTAAATCTTCCCGGGCGCGGGCTTTGAGCCTGTCCACCTCACTCCATCTCCCAATGTCCTCGGCATCCATTCAAATCCTTCACAAAGAGCGCCTTCCCTCAGCAGGAGTCTTGATCATTCCTGGACAGCTTGATTTCCAGCTCCTGCTTTATTTTGAAAAACTCTTCACCGGGCGCAAAATCACTTGGCTCGTCGAGGAAACTGCCCACTACGACGCCGCCCTTCGCAATCACCTCCAAAAATCCAATTCCGGCGCTATGTTCGCCGCCGACGATGCCGCGCCCGCCGCTGCCGGCTACCAGCTCAAACATTACCTTACCGACGGCGGCGTCCTGATTTTCGTCCCCGGCCGCTCCACCACCCGCAACGCCACCGCCTGCCACATCCCGGCTGCTCACTTGCGGGCCCTCTGCGCCTTCGGCCTACCGATTCTACCCATCGCCATCGACATCCCGCGCGAGTCCAGCCTCTGCATCGAGCGCAAATCATCGCTCCCATCAGCCGTCGTCGCCATCGGAAAGCCACTCGCCTCCGAGAACGCCAGCATCGCCACCTACCAACAAGCACTGCTCGAAGCCAGCGAAGAAGCCTACAGCAACCGCAAACTCTTCAAGGGCTCGCTCGCGATGGCCCTCCTCGCAGGACTCAAAAAACACGGCACCAAGCACCGGATTCTCGATGGCTCGGACGACTCCGATCTTCGATTCGATAAAATCCTCCCCGCCGCCATCGCCCTCTCCAAATTCATCCGCAAGGAAACCGACAAGCCGCGCGTCGCCATCGTCCTACCACCCGGCAAAGGCGGACTCATCGCCAACCTCGCCGTCCTCTTCGCTGGGAAAATTCCAGTCAATCTCAATTTCACCGCCGGCCACGAAGCCATCAAATCCTGCATCCGCCAAGCCGATGTCGATCGCTTCATCACCGCAGACCCTTTCGTCCGCAAGGTCTCATCATTTCCATGGCCGCCTAACCGCGACCTCATCTTCATCGAGCGCGTCCTCCCCACACTTAAGAAAAAAATCGTCACCTGGGCGGTCATTTCCAAAATCTTGCCAGCCAAAATCCTCGGCATCTTGCTCAATCTGAACCAACGCCGCGGCGATGACGAGGCCACGCTGCTCTTCACTTCCGGCTCCTCCGGCGAGCCCAAGGGCGTCGTCCTCAGTCACCGCAACGTCCTCGCCAACGTCTGCCAATTCGGCACCCGCCTCGACCTTCCGAAAAACTCTGCCATCCTCGGCTGCCTGCCGCTTTTCCACTCCTTCGGCTGCACCGTCACGCTCTGGTTCCCCGTCATCGAGGGAGTCAACCTCGTCACCTATCCGAGCCCGCTAGAAACCAAACGCCTCGCCGAGCTCATCGCCCTTCATCAGATTAATATCTTCCTCTCCACCCCCACCTTCCTGCGCGGCTACATGAAGCGCATCGACCCCGCGCAGTTCGCCTCCCTCAAGCTCGTTGTCACCGGCGCGGAGAAACTCCCTCAGTCACTCGCTTCCGCCTTCGAGGAGAAATTCGGCATCCGCCCGCAAGAAGGCTACGGCCTCACCGAGACCTCACCTGCCACCAACGTCAACCTGCCGAACCTCGAGCCACAGCGCGACTCCATCGCCCTCCCCTCTTCCCGTAACGGCTCCGTCGGCCAGATGCTGCCAGGCCTGGCCATCAAAATCACCGATCCCGTCACCGACCAAGACATCCCGATCAACCGCCAAGGCATCATCTGGTTCAAGGGCGCTAACGTCTTTTCAGGCTATCTCGGAGCACCCAAGAAATCCGCCGAAGTCCTCACCCCCGACGGCTGGTTCCGCACCGGCGACGTCGGCCGCGTCGATGACGACGGTTTCCTCTACATCGAGGGCCGCATCTCGCGTTTTTCCAAAATCGCAGGTGAAATGGTCCCCCACGAAACCGTCGAAGCCGCCATCAACAAAGTCCTCGGCCTCGACTCTGAGGCCGAGCGCCGCATCGCCGTCGTCGGTGTGCCCGACGAGCAAAAAGGCGAGGCCATCCTCCTCCTCTCCACCATCGCCGGCCCCGCGCTCGAACAAGAATGCATCGACCTCCGCTACAAACTACTCGACGAAGGCATCTCCTCGCTCTGGTGCCCCAAGCGCATCATTCCCGTCGCAGAAATCCCCGTCCTCGCCTCCGGCAAGCTCGACATCAAATCTTGCGAGACGCTCGCTAGGCAGAATATTTAAAGAATTAAAAGTTAGAGGTTAAGAGTTAAAAGCAACAAGCGTATCTTCGCCCGCTCTCCAATATTCAATGGACCTTTTCCAGATAACCAATAACAAATAACCCACAACATCCATCCCCTTTCCCTGTGCAAAATCGCATCGACTCCACCTTCACCCGCCTCCGTGAAACCCGCCAGAAAGCCTTCGTCGCCTACGTCGCCGCCGGAGATCCCAACTTCGAAACCTCGCTTGAAATCATCAAGTCCCTCGCCGATGCCGGAGCCGATATCATCGAGCTCGGCCTGCCGTTCTCAGACCCGTTAGCCGATGGCATCGTCAACCAAATGGCCGCCGAGCGCGCGCTCAAGTCTGGCATGAGCACGGCCCGCGCTATCGAGCTCATCCGCCGCTTCCGCGAGACCCACCAGACGCCCATCGTCCTCTTCACCTACCTGAATCCCATCTTCACTTACGGCTTCGAGGCCTTCCACCACGACGCCGCAGCCGCCGGAGCAGACGGTATTCTCCTGCTCGACCTCCCGCCCGACGAAGCCGCGCGCAACAAAGACCTCGCCATCGGAGCTGGCCTCAAGCACATCCGCCTCATCGCCCCCACCACTCCTCCAGAGCGCGTCAAAATCCTCGCCCAGTCGTCCGAAGGCTTCATCTATCTCCTATCAAGAACTGGCGTCACCGGTTCTCACGGCGCACCCTCCGCTAACATCGGTGCCCAAGTCGCTGCCATCCGCGAGTTCACCGACACTCCGATCTGCGTCGGTTTCGGCATCACCACCCCCGTGCAAGCCGCAGAAGTCGCCCAATCCGCCGACGGCGTAATCGTCGGCTCTGCCATTGTTAAGCAAATCGAGCTCCACCCACAAAATGCCGCCAGCGCCGTCCGCGAGTTCACCGTCCCCCTCATAGCCGCCACCAAAGGGATTCCTGCTGTCTCATCAGGATCGCCCGCCTGAAGTCACGGTGCCACTAACTGATGGGATATTCCCGGTTTTTTGCCTTTCCCGAGATGGCGGGCCGCTTTATGCCTGCCGCGCCAAGGATTCTTTCGAATTCTGCTAAGTATCCACTCCGTTCCCATGCTCGCACTCCTCGTCTTTCTACCGATCGCCGCGTTCATCGCTATCCTCTTCGGCTCGCCGGCCCGGCTCACTGCCATCGCCGCTTCCGCCATAAATCTAGCGCTCGGCATCTACGCCGCGTTCTCTTGGAAATGCAGTTGCTGGTCGTTTTCTGTGCCGGTTCTTGAAAAGCCCGCGCTCAACCTCGCCTTTGCTTTTACCGACGGCATGAGCGCCATCATGGTGCTGCTTTCAGTCATAGTCACCCTCGCTGCCGTGCTTTCCGGCAAGGCTCCCGAAGGCAGGGAAAAACTGTATTACGGCTCGTCCCTGCTCATCTCCGGCGGCGCGCTCGGCGCATTCGCAGCTACTGACCTATTTTTCTTCTTCGCCTTCCACGAACTCGCCCTCATCCCGACCTTCCTCATGATCGGCATTCTAGGCCGGGGCGACCGCCGCGAGGCTGCTTGGAAAATCACCATCTATCTAGGCCTCGGCTCCATCGTCCTCCTAGCAGGTCTCGTCTGGCTCGCCAATCTCACCGGCACTTATGACATTCCGACCATGATTGCCAACAAGGCGCTCATCCCCGCCGCCTCCCAACAAGGCATCGCCGCACTGCTCATCGTCGGCTTCGGCACCCTCGTTTCGCTCTTTCCATTCCACTCTTGGGCAGCTCCGGCGTACGCCAGCGCACCCGCCCCCGTCGCGATGCTGCACGCCGGTGTTTTGAAAAAATTTGGCCTCTACGGCCTGCTTCGCCTCGCCATTCCCCTCGTCCCAGAAGGCCTGCAATTTTGGCTCACTCCTTTGCTTGTCCTGTTACTCGGCAACATCTTGTGGGTCGGCTGGGTCACTATCTCCCAGAAACGCCTCGACCTCATGCTCGGCAACTCCTCGGTCATGCACATGGGCTACATCTTCCTCGCCATCGCCGCGCTCATCGCCTTTCCGGAAAACCCGCTCGCCATGCCCGCAGCCATCGTCCTGATGTTCGCCCACGGCATTTCCATCGCCCTACTCTTCAGCCTCGCCGACCGCATCGAGCGCAGCACCGGCACGCTCGATCTCCAAGAGCTAGGCGGCCTAGCCAAATCCGCACCCAAGCTCGCCTTTATTTTCGGTATCGCCGCCATGGCCTCCATTGGACTTCCCGGCCTCGCAAATTTCTCAGGGGAAATCCTGGTCTTCCTCGCAGCCTTCAAGAGCTACAACGGCACCAGCGGTCTCGGCCCCGTGCAGATCACCTGCATCTTTTCCATCTGGGGCGTGGTCATCTCCGCCGTTTACATGCTCCGCGCCTACCGAAAAATCTTCCAAGGCCCCGCTGTAAAAGTCACCGAATCCGCTCCCGACCTGACCTGCGCGGATCGCCTCCCTGCCATTCTGCTCGTCCTCACCCTCTTCGCTGTCGGCCTCTATCCGAACATTCTGCTCAACCTTCTCAAGTAATCCTCTTTCTTGAATCTGGATTCTGGACTCTGAAATCTTCCACCCATGCCCGCCTACTATTTAGAAGCCCTCACCGTCACTCTCGGCATCGTCCTGCTCATGGCCGAGACCTTTTGCTCATGCAAAAGCAAAGCTTGGGTCGGCATTTCCGCCGCCATCGGCCTCATACTCATCCTCGGGCTAACTTGCATCGCCATCGGGCCTGATGCCAAGCCCGCAGCCGCGTGGGCCAAGTGGCCGTTGTGGAACTTCTATAACTTCGATAACCTCGCGAAATTCTATAAAATCTTCGCCCTCGTCACCACCATCTTCGTCCTGCTCCTTGCCGTCGATTACCGGAAAATCCTCTCCCGCTTCACCGAAGGACCGGAGTCGGAAAATGGCACCGGCGAATTCTACTGCCTCCCCATCTTTGCCTGCGCCGGAATGATGTGGCTGGCCTCCGCCAAAGATCTGGCAGGAGCCTTCGTTGCACTCGAACTCGTCACCGTCACCTTCTATATCCTCGTCGCCTACATGCGCCGCAACGTCGGCTCGCTCGAAGCTGGGGTAAAATACCTCATCCTCGGCGCACTCAGCACTGGCTTCCTCGTTTACGGCATCGCTTGGGTCTATGGCTCCACCGGCACCATGAGCCTCGCGGAAATCCCCGAGCGCCTGACCCACATCACCCACTCCACCCCACTGCTCTTTGGCATCGCCTTCGTCATGATCGGCCTCGGCTTCAAGATCGGCGCCGTGCCCATGCAAGTCTGGATTCCCGACGTCTATCAAGGTGCGCCAACTCCCGTCACAGCCTTCCTCTCAGTGGGCTCGAAAGCCGCTGGCTTCATCCTGATGATTCGTTTCTTAGAGCCATTTCTCGCCAGCGAACTCACCCGCGGCCCAGTGCTCACGCTGCTGCTCATCCTCGCCTGCGCCACGCTGCTTTTCGGAAATCTCGCCGCCATTCCGCAGACGAACTTCAAGCGCCTTCTCGCCTACTCCTCCATCGCCCACGCCGGGTTTCTCATCCTCGCGCTCGCAGCCTGGTCCCCAGAAACCACCGTTTCCCAGGGCTCCGTTAAGGTCGTCTCCTTCTACCTAGCCACCTATCTGCTGATGACCCTCGGCGTCTTCTTCGTGCTCGCCCAAATCCGCATCCAGCGTGACGGCGAAATGATCAACGACTTCAACGGCCTCGGAAAAACCAACCCACGGCTCGCCCTCGCCCTCACCGTGCTACTCGCAGCTCTGGCAGGAGTCCCGCTCACCGCAGGCTTCCTCGGCAAGTTCCTCGTCTTCGAGCTCGCCATCCAAGCCAAGCTCTGGGTCGGCCTCAGCATTGCCTTCATCGCCGCCGCCGCCGGATTCTATTACTATTTCAAAGTCATCCGCGCCATGTGGTGGAGTGATGCCACCAATGTCACCCCCATCGTCCTACCCTGCATCAGCCAGCTCTGCATCGCCGTGCTCACCATCGCCACGCTTGTTCTCGGCTTCTGGCCGCAGCCGATCTGGGAGCTCTTAAAGTAAGCGATACCCCGCATCCTGCGGGACACTGCGGGGTCAACCTTGCTTCGGCCTTCTGCATATTTTGGCCGAATCAAAACCAGCGACTAGCGAAGCAAAACAACTCCGCACCGCATCCGGCAGAGCCGGAGCTGCCACAGGCGCGAGCAAAGCTTCGCGCACTCCGGAGTGCGGCAAGCTCTGCTGCCGCCCGCGGCAGATGGAAGCTCTGCTCCATGTGGCGCGGAGCTCTTCCTCTTCATGACGCACAAAAAGAACTCCGCACCCCATCCGGCAGAGCCGGAGCTAACACAGGCGCGAGCAGAGCTTCGCGCACTCTGGAGTGCGGCACGCTCTGCTGCCGCCCACGGCAGATGGAAGCTCTGCTCCATGTGGCGCGGAGCTCTTCCTCTTCGAAGACGCTAACCTGTCCCAAGCCTACGCCACCGAAAATCATTTACCCCGACAACGCGAACAGAACAAATCCAGCCCGTGATATCAAAACCACAAAGATAAAGTCAGCCGATAGCCGCATCGACCGGGGTCACAATCTACGATAGGTTAAATCCCTTTGCTCCTAAGGTTCACTTGGTGACACCGCCGTCCTTTGTCATTGCTGGCATGGGGATCTATCATGATCTCTCCCCATTTCGCACCTCGGAGATTCCACAGATTTCGACCAGTGTTCATCCCTACCGCGGGAGATCCGGCGGCAGCGCGCTTCGTAAGGTTGAGCGTGACTAACTAACGACAAGCCTAAAAAACATACGACTTCCTTATTCCACCATCACTCACAGCGCTCGCGACGCGTTCGAGTTCGGTGGTGTAAGAGTGCGCGCCAAGGCAGACGCAGGTAATAGAAAATCCATCACGCCTGCGTTTTCTGATCCTTAGGCTTGCCTTCCAGCTTTTCCCGCGCGGCATCAAGCAAGGCCATCTTTTCAGGACTCACTTTGGGGAACTCCAGTCTCAGATCCTGAATGGCGGTGGCGATGATGTCCGCCACCATGGCGCGAGCGACGTATTTACGGTCCGCCGGGATGACATACCACGGCGCGCGCTTGGTGCTGGTGGCGGAAATAGCATCGGCGAACGCCTTCTGATAGCTATTCCAGTGCTCGCGCTCCTCAAGATCCGCCCCGGAAAATTTCCAATGCTTTTCAGTGTTGGTCAGGCGCTCAAGAAAACGCCGCTTTTGCTCATCTTTCGAGACGTGGAGGAAGAACTTGAGCACCAGCGTACCATTGCGCGACAGGTGTTTTTCGAAGTTATTGATATCCTCATAGCGCTTCTCCCAGAATTTGTGATCTGGCTTCGCGGGCTGGCCCGGCCCGAGCCATTCCGGGTGGACTTTGACGACTAACACGTCCTCGTAATATGAACGGTTAAAAATACCGATGCGCCCGCGCTCGGGCAGTGCCTTCATATAGCGCCAGAGGAAATTGTGATCCAACTCCTCGGCAGACGGTTTCTTAAAACTGAAGACCTGGCAGCCCTGCGGATTTACCCCCGACATCACATGGCGGATGGTGCCATCCTTGCCGGCGGCGTCCATTGCCTGGAAAATAAGCAACACCGAGTGGGTGTCGCTGGCATAGAGTAATTCTTGGGCGGAGTCGAGATGCCCGCGATTTTCCTCCAGAATCTGCGCGGCCCGCTCCTTGATCACGTCTTTGCCGAGCTCCTTCGCTTCGTCGGTTTCCGTCCAGTCGGTGACGTATTCTTTCAGATTCACATCAGTGCCGGGTTCGACGAGGAATTGTTTGATGAGCTTGGACTTAATCATGATGGTAAAGGCTTGGTGGATGCAGAAAAAACTCTCCGCAGCGATGTGTATATTTCTACTCCGCACGTCAGAATGTAAAGATTCAAAACCACTGCGTTAGAGGCCATCTTTGGTGGTTTTGCTCAGGCGCATGTTGAAGAGTTCCGGCAAATCAGTGCGCTCAGCCGATCAAGGAGCATCCACTTGCCAGGCAAGCCGCTCATCAGGCGTGAAAGTGAGCAATGACGAACTGGCGACACCATCGATCTAACGTGCTGATTTCCACGGTGTGGAAATTGCATAATCTACGCAAAAGGTCATCGGGTCACTCCGCTGTGAATGCTAGTTAAGAAAAGCTTAATTTCGCTTGATCTTAATTTAGGAATTTGGAAAAAGCTTTGCGTCATGAAACCAACCTTGTTGTTTGCCACGCTATCCATGGTTTTTGCCGTTCCGACTGCATTTGCTAAATCGGAGCTGGAAACGCTGCGGTCGCTTTGCCAAGAGCAAGAGCGGCAAATTCGCCATTTGGAAGACGAGAACACCAGACTGCGTTCCGACAACGGCAGCTCGCGTGAGCAACAGGAAGCCGCCGCTCCCATTTTATCGGCCGCCTCCAAGATGCAAACCATCGCTAATCCTTCGCCGGTTGTTGCAACCACCTACACGGTCAAAGCGGGCGACAGCCTTGAAAAAATCGCCCGCGCAACCGGCACAACCCCTGAAAAACTGGCCAAGTCCAACGGCCTAAAAATGAATTCCGTCATCCAGCCCGGTAAGAAACTCAAAATTCCGGGCACCAACGCCTCCACCACCTCTAGCGCCTCCCCCTCGAACGCCGCAACTGCGTCGCCCAAAACCAGTCAAAAAACCCACACGGTGCAGTCCGGCGAGACGTTTTCCAGCATTTCCAGAAAGCACAGCGTCAGTGCCGAGACCCTCGCTGCAGCAAATCCCGCCGTTAAGGCCACCGCCCTCCGTCCGGGCCAAGTCATCAAGCTGCCTGCCGACGCTCCGTCCGCGCCCGCGCATACCCAAGCCCAGGCCCAAACTCCCGCGCCGGTGGAGAAATCCCCCGCTTCAGCGCCCCCAACCCCCGCGGCTTCGGAAAAAGCGGCTGCGGAACAAGCGGCTGTGGAAAAAGCACCCCCAGCCGCCCCCATCGATAAAAAACTCCATCCCATCGCTGTCGATACCGAAATGACTTATGGCGACTTCGCTGCCAAACACGGCACTAATACCGAACGGCTTAACGCTCTCAACGGACTCGATCTCACCGACGCCACCGTGCTCGCGAAAGGCTCGGAACTTTACGTCCCCTCCCAGCCGTAATTCGTCACTAGTAACGAGTCGGCAGCCCGTTACGATACGTCACCGAGTCAGCACTACCATCTGCTCGGAATCCATTGGAATTTCCGGTCATGACTTGTTCGGAAATCGCATCTTGATTCGGCGGACGCCCGTTGATCTCTAGACGGCTACGCTTGCTCGGAGCGTTGGTGATCGTCACGGGAGTACCTACCACCACCGCATCGAAAAGTAACGGCACGAACTCCTTCGGCAAACGAATACAGCCGTGAGAAGCTGGCTTTCCCGGCTCCGGAATCAAGCCGCCGTGCATTCCCACCCCGTAAGAAGTCAGCCGCATCCAATACGGCATCGGTGCCGCCACATAAGTCATCCCCTCCGGCACCTTGTCGCGGGAGCGTGCGTCACCATCAGTCACATTTCCAAATTCGTCTTCAAACCAGCCGTAAAGATTGGAATGCTTATCCTCGATTTTCTCCGTGATCTTATAATTTCCCGGAGCTGTGCCGTGTCCCTCCTTGCCCGTCGCCACGTAGCACCAACCGATTTCACGCTCACCACGTTTGAATTCGGCGATCTGGTCAGTGAGGCTGATACGGATGGAAATCCGCCCATCTCCCCCGTCGTCATGCCACTGGTGCAGCACCCGATTCGCCCGCCGATACACCCCCGAATCACCCGCCACCCCGCAGGATACGGAAAGCAGCGCGAATGCTACGCTCGATAAAGCAGTCAGGGAAATGAGCAGGGGGTGCGAGTGGAACATCGGAACTTTAAAAATAACAAGGCGGCCAAATCACCATTGATCTCACCACGGCCAATGTAGGTATGCTAGGAACTCTGATAGGTCAAGACCTTCTCCCTCAGACGCTAAGCCCGCCCGAGCGAGAAATTAGGCTCACGCATCATGGAAAGAGGGGGATTCATGAATGAAGCGATGGTGAGTAGGACTGGCCGAAGTCATCCAAGCCTCAACCGAGATGGCCACCGCCTTCCATCTGTCCTAGCACTCCGTCACGGAGTCCACAGCGGGCGATGATTGACGCGCAGACTCCAGTCACGCAGTTTCACCTCCACATGTCCCGTCACGGATTGATCCTCAAACTCAGCTGTCGCGACCAGCCCGGCATCGTCGCCAAAATCGCCAACTACGTCGCGGCCCATCGCGGCAACCTGATCGAATTTGCCCAGTTCTCAGACCAACTCGGCGGCAAATTCTTCGCCCGGCTTGAAATCGAAACAGCCGATCTCGACGTCGACGCCCTAGATTTCATCACCGGCTTCGGCACGCTCGGCCGCTCGTTGCAGGCAGACTGGCACTTCCGCCGCCTCCCATACCGGATGAAAACCGCCGTGCTCGTCACCAAGACCGACCACTGCCTCAACGAAATCCTGTGGCGCGCCGAACTCGACGAACTGCCCATCGAAATCACCTCCATCATCGGTAACCGCCCCAACTGCCGCCCCATCGCCCATCGGGCGGATATCCCGTTCCATGAAATCGACCTGGACGGCGAAAACCGCGAGGCTGGCTTCGCACACATCCGCAGAATGATCGTCGAGCAAGACGTCGAACTCATTGTGCTCGCCCGTTTCATGCAAATCCTGCCAGACGATTTTTGCCGCGAATTCGCCGGTCGGATCATCAACATTCATCACAGCTTCCTGCCTGCCTTCATCGGCGCAAACCCCTACAAACAAGCTTACGAACGCGGCGTGAAATTGATAGGAGCCACCTGTCACTACGTCACTGCCGACCTCGACGCCGGCCCCATTATCGAGCAGGAAGTGGACCGCGTGCAGCATTTCCACACTCCCCACGACCTCGTCCGCCTCGG
>JANMYL010000255.1:0-15128 GCA_031382045.1 Akkermansiaceae bacterium
AGCGAAGACAACGAAACGGCTTTGAAGGATCTGGGAACCGCGAAGATGTTGCGCTGCCGGATTCGGTATTTCACGGATGGTGCGGTGATCGGCAGCAAGGAGTTTGTGAACGAGGCATTCGCAAGTGCGCGAGACCGCTTCGGGCCGAAGCGGAAGGACGGAGCGAGGAAACTAAAGGGCGACAGCGCGGCGGAAAGTGGAATCCTGTGGAGCCTGAGAGACCTGCGGAAAGGTATCGCTTGAATTGATAGACAAGAAGTGTCTAAACGCATGCAACGTTGCCTACCTTTGGAGCCATGAGGTGATATATCGCCGAGAAGTGTCAGCGCTTTGCTCCAGAAGCACTGGATGTCGAAATAACTCTCCAATCAACGGATAAACTTCACGGTGCATCTGGATGATGCACCGGTTCCTTTTTGAAAATCAACAGTCCTTTACTCCACTTCTTTTTTGAGTCTTTAGTTAGATTTTTTCTGTAAGGCCGACTTTTAAATATTTAGCCGGGTGATTCTCTCGGGTATTTGCTTGCTCATTGACACATAGATCGTGACTTAAAGTGTTCGATCCTCATTTTATGATCTTAGACTAGCGGCCTCGACTGAATCAGGCATCCGAAGGTGTGCATCACAATCTATCTTTTGGGCACCACCTTGGCGAAAAAAATACAGTCCCCGGCGAAAGGGACTGTATTGAGTTCAATACGTGGATGAAGTTTCTTCAATTAGGCCCGAGGGCGAGATGTGATTTCACCGATTGACGTAACAGAGATATCTTCCGCACCAGCTTTTTCAAGAACGTCTTTTGCCCGGCTTACTTGGTCCCCAGTTTCTGCGAGTATAGAAATGAGGATATTACCTTCAGCAATTCTGTTTTCATAGCGCTTGGCCTCGATTTCAGGAAGACCGAGTCCGATGAGACCACCCGTTATACCTCCCAAAGTCGCTCCCGCAGCAGCACCACTGAGAGCAGCAAGCAACGGTCCTGCGGCGATCAGCGGTCCGACACCTGGAATCGCCAGCGCGCCGATACCAGCAAGTAGTCCAAGAGTGCCCCCTAGAAGGCCACCAGTGGCGACTCCTGTAACGGCACCTTCAGGAGCTTTTGTGTTTTTTTCATGAGAAAATTCATGACTACTTTCTTTATCTGGAAAGAGAACAGAGATGTCATTTGAGGAGAATCCGGATTTGGTGAGACTATCTACGATCTGGTTTGTTTGACCTTCGGAGATGGCGATGGCATAGACTGATTTATTATTCATTGGTTGTGTTAGTTTGAATTTCTGACTGAGATTTTTAGTTTATTGAGCATTCACCTTTAACTCATCGGTAAGATTCGATTTATTTGTATAATTCCCGACGATCTTAAGAATTTTCTCATGTTCGACATGTGATTCCACTACGCCTTTTAAAATGACGTTTTCATTACGGGTGATAATCTTAATATTTTTTGCATTGAATGACAGATCTGTCTCCATGATGGCTGAGCGGATATTCTTGGTGATTTGCACATCTTGCGCACTACTACCTTGATCAGTAGGCGTAACAGCGTCCTTATTAATCTCCTTCTCGTTTTGTGCACTGTTATCTGGAGCTACTAGGACGCCACTGATCAAATCACGGTAGGAACGCAGCATCTCTGTAGAAGTCTCCGTACTATAATCTGGCCAAGCATCGCTTTTGAACTGAGGTGCTTTGTTTAATTGTTCCTTGGTTAGCTTAGTCTTAAAGGCTTTGGCCGTATCGTCATAGCGAAGAAATGAGACCGGAACTGCACTAAGAGTGTTAGATATACCGAGAAAACCACCAGACGAGATGATTACTGCGAGAATCTCTCCAGCTTTCATGTCGAGAACAAGATCTTGGACTTCCCCTATGGTTTCATCGGCAACATTTTTTACGTTAAGACCCATGACTTGAGAAGCACGCCAAGAGGCGGTGCTGCCTTTCGTTCCGGGAATGGGAGAGACCAGTTCTGCTTGCTTCGGTGGTTCCCCAAAGGCGGTCATTGGCGTGAGTAGGGGAATAAGAGAAATAAAGAAATTTCGTTGGATGGTTTTCATGTAATTTTTTGGATATGTCGGTAGATTATTGATTGATAAGTCATCGCAAAAATTTAGAATAGTATAAAAGTGACTGCGACATCCGTATTAATTTTTAATCAAGGATGTCGCAGTCTAGTCGAATTTTTCGACCAATTTTATACTGTAGGGGGAGATGCTATTGCGATTGCTTAGCAAACTCACCTTACTCAATAATGAAGGAGATTCTATGGGGTGAAACCCTGCTTTTAAGCGCTTTCAACATTCTTGAATCGGTAGGGTCATACCCCATAGCAAAAAACTAAATCTAATTCTATTTTGTTGTAGTTGTATCGGAAGTTACGAACTACTTCGGTGATCTGATATCAACTAAACCAACACAATACTGATGAAAACACTTCAAGATCTATTTTTTAATGAACTAGCTGATATTTATGATGCTGAGCACCGTATCGCAAAAGCCCTGCCAAAAATGGTAAAAGCTGCCACCAGTACAGCACTCAAAAAAGCATTTGAACTCCACTTGAAGCAAACCAAAGTTCATGCGAAAAAAGTTGAAGAAATTTTTGAATGTTTTGATCGAAAACCTAAATCAAAAACATGCAATGCGACAGTAGGATTATTAAAGGAAGGCGATGAAATTGCATCTTACTTTGAGGGGTCGCCAGCAATCAATGCAGCATTGATTGCGGCAGCACAAAAAATTGAGCACTATGAAATAGCGACTTATGGGTGTCTCCATGAATGGGCTAAATTACTTGGAAACAAAAAAGCCGCCATATTGTTACAGGAAATTCTTGACGAAGAAGGAGAAACTAACGAGGCCCTTACTCTCTTGGCGCGTGCCAGCAGCAATGAGGATGCGGTGGTATAATTTAAAAAATATACTTATTCTGCTTTATTTGTTGGTCAAAAGCCTATGCCAACAACAGCGCCGCGCCCGTTATCCTTTTGAAAGTTGTTCATAACGGTCTAATTTAAAAATCACTCTGTGACTCGTTGGAGAATTAGACTGTTCTGAATAATTTTTTCTTCTCTGCCGTTTGGCGGCCACGATTTGATAGGAGTGGCTTCAACGGAAAAATCTAATATTAATGAATCGGCGGAATGAAATGCAACGGATTTCTGGACCAGCATTTGGTTATTTTTTTGAGGTGATTTAGGCGGCTTCGAACGTGGCCGGAGCTCGGTATTGCACGGCTGAGTGCTTGCGGTGCGTGTTGTAGTAGCTCTCGATGTAGGCGGAGAGTTCGCGGCGGGCGTCGGTGGCGTTGTCGAAGCTGCCATCTCCTAACATTTCTTTTTGAGCGTGCCCATCAAGGATTCTGTCCAGACGTTACAATAGGCATTTACCCGTGTGCATTCAAGAATCATGGAGCGGATCTTGCAAGGAGGAAACCGATAGAAATCTGACGTGATTTCTCGCACAGATCATCCAGTTTAGGGCTATTCAAGGAAGTGATTCGATTTACCAGCGGGGAGCCTCTCTGGGATACAATTTACTGGAGTAATCATACCTTCCTGCGTGGAGCGCGAGAGAGATGACAGCCCGCATTAAGGTCACTTCCCGGTTACATTCCGTATTATGGTGCGTTTTCCTACTCTTTTCGGCGTTGGAGCAGGGAGCCTGCTATATCACTTCCTTCTCTAAGTCGCATAATTTTAGGGACTTAGATGGAGGCGGAGGAGGGAATCGAACCCTCGAATGACGGTTTTGCAAACCATTGCCTTACCACTTGGCTACTCCGCCATTCGCATGGCACGGGGGCGAGTGATTACGGCGAATGCGCTGGGGTGTCAATACTTGGATCTAAATTTGTGCGTGCCTCGTGAGGCGGGCTCAGAGAATGAGATCAGCGTCTTGCAAAATGGTCCCAGCCGCCGGTCATGGATTCACCCGATCCGTTACTTACGAGCTTGCCGATCTGTGTGAGCGGGAGGTCCGGGAAAAAGGCATGCCATCTGGCGAGTAGTTCGGCGACGTGGGCGGGTTCGATGGCGAAGAGGAGTTCGAAGTCCTCGCCGTCGCCCA
Source organism: Akkermansiaceae bacterium (assembly GCA_031382045.1). Taxonomy (GTDB): domain Bacteria; phylum Verrucomicrobiota; class Verrucomicrobiia; order Verrucomicrobiales; family Akkermansiaceae; genus Luteolibacter. Next base: position 4,071 of record JANMYL010000255.1, read on the forward strand.
TGGCTTGCGAGAGTGTGCTGCCGGAAGTGAGCGGAATTGCAGAGTGATCGATCACGAAACCGCAGCTGGAAGCGGCGGCCAAGCGTGGGAGGTCTTTCGCCAGTCCGTCGGAAATATCCATCATTGCAGTAGGCTTGTAATTGGATACCAACCAGTTTGCTTCTGTGATGCGTGGAGTAAAATGAAGGTGTTTGCCGCGAAGCGAGCCGCCGAGTCTGCCGGTGACGAGAAGGATGTCGCTGGGTTTTGCTGTTGAGCGTAGGACGACTTGTCCGCGGCAGACGCTGCCAGTGGCGGCGATGGAAATGACGGCTGCAGAACCCGGTGGAACGCTGGAAGTTTCGCCACCCGCAAGGAGTCCACCAAATTTTTCTAGGCAGTCTCCGATGCCGCGGTAGAGGTCTTCTGCCCAGGCGACGGTGGTTTCCGGGGAGAGGGCGAGGGTGACCAGGAAGGATTCGGGGTAGCCGCCCATGGCGGCGAAATCTGAGACCACGCGCGCGGCGGCTTTCCAGCCAACGGCGCGAGGCGGCGTGTCTGGCAAGAAATGGATGTGCTCGACTAGGGCGTCGGTTTTGAGAAGCAAGAGGGTGGGGGAGCGCGGGTCGCGGTCGATCACGGCGCAGTCGTCGCCGGGTCCGGCGGCGGAATTGGGAGCGCGCGGGACTAGGCTGACGAGTCGGTCGATTAGGGCGTTCTCGCCGATGTCACGGAGGGTTTTCACAGAGGGGCATCCAGCGGAAAGTTGTAATAGCGAGCGAGCATTTGAATGAGCACGGTTGCGCCATTGAAGGAGAAATGCACGGCGACGGGAGCCCAGAGCGAGCCGGTTTTTTCGTAGATGAAGACGAGTAGGCAGCCGAAAATGAACAAGGGAAGCAGCGCGGCTAAACTGCCATGGGCGGCGGCAAAAATGAGTGCAGAGAAAATTCCGGCGGCCCACGGGCCTACAAATTTCTTCGCGGCGGGGTAGAGGTAGCCGCGAAAGACGATTTCCTCGCAAAGCGGAGCGGCGACGACGGCCGCGAACACCATCAGTCCGAGGATGGCCGGATCTGTAGAAGTTTGCAGCAGTTTGACGCTGTCCTGCACGGCTTCCACGCCCAGGGATTCGATCCATTTCATGAAGCCGGAAACTTGGAGGCTGCCGAAAAACAGCCACATGGAGAGGACGGCGCAGGGTGCGATCAGGAAAACCCAGCGCCATGAGGGCCAGCGCAAGCCAAGCCATTCCACGGGCCGGATGCGGCGAATCACAAAAAATGTGACCATGCCAGCGCTGATGAATTGGAAGGCGATGGACGCGAGCATCCCGCTGGTATCGAGGACCAGCTCGGCCTCGGTGGAGGATTTGAGGGAAGCCGTGACGAGGCTGAAAAAGAGCACGAAAATGAAGCCGATCCCAAGCAAGTCCAGCGGTCGGTAAAACCAGACTGGCACTCGTCCGAATGGAAGTTCAGGCGGCAGCGCGGATGATGTGGATGCCTGATATGGCGAAGAATCATCTGTTGGAACTGGCTCGACCGGAGCGATGGCGAGCGGGGTGCGCTTGTTAAGTAGCTTACGCACTGCGGCGGTGAGCGAAAAAACGCCGAGAGCCGTCATGAAAGTGGCGGTGATGGCAAATTCAGTGGGGTCGGGCATGTTGGGGTGGCTTCGCACAAATCTTGCGACGGCGCGCGCAAGCCCGCCAATGGAAAAATTCGAGGTTTCTCAGGTGCTGATGGTTTTGTGCAATGGAGATAAGCGAATCCTTGCTAATTTCAGGATTTTAGGAAATCTCACGAGTCATTCGTAAATCTGAACTAGACTTGATTCCGCCGGGAAATCCATATCGCGCTATTTTGCGGCGGGATTACCCAGAGCCGTTGATCGCGTTGCTTGCATTTATTTTAGGAATCTGGGTCTGGGACCATTATTTCAGTAAGGACGTGGGCTACGCGCCGGGCACAGAGCTGGTCGCGCTGGTGAAAATTGATCGGGATCTCAGGCTTGCGGACGCGATGGCGGCAGATCCGCGTTGGTTGAAGTGGCTCGCCGGGGTGGATGAATCAGCGGAGGTGTTGAAGGACGCGCACGAGGTTTTAGCGATGCTGGCAGCGGATGAGTCTATCAGCTCGCAGGGTTTGGAGGCATTCGCCAGTCTGGAGGCGGAGCACGTCGGCAGGTCGGTGCGGCAAGCTCACGGCCAGAGTGGTAGCTCGCTGAGGGCCCGTGCCGTGATCGCGAGATCCGCGGTTTGGTCGCTGGGACTGGTGGGTTTAGTATTTATTCCCAGCGCCTTACGGAGTTTGAAAAATGGTTTTTTGGAGCGGCCTCGTGGCTATGGCGGTGCTTGGTCGTTGCCACTGGGGTTGGTAGTTTTCCTTGTTGCGACCTTGGCATGGATCGGTTTCACCACGACCCTGAATATGGGAATAGAGACCTTGCCGGGGCTGCATCCCGCCGCTGCGATTTTATTCGATTCCGCCGCGCGGCTGCTGCCGCCGCTGATCGCGCTGGGCTTACTTTTCAAGCGTCCTTCCCACGTAGCGCGGGTGATGGGTTTAGCTCGGCAGATAGAGGTGAAGGCTGTTTTGGGCGTATTTTCTTTGTTGATGATCGTAGATCAAATTCTCCGCTTGGCGATGGGTGAGAGCGGATCCAACAGTCCGGGCGGCGGACTCAGCCTCGCGGAGTCGGGGTTGTGGGGGTTGGCTTTTGCCCTAGTATCGGCTTGTTTGCTGGCTCCTGTGGCAGAGGAAATCATTTACCGTGGGGTCTTATTCCGCGCGTGCAGGAATCGGCTCGGGGTGATGTCCGCCGCACTTGCATCCTCCGCGATGTTCGCGCTGTTGCATTTCTATGATGGCTACGGCTTGGTGAGTGTGGCAATTTTCGGGTTTTCCTGCGCGCTGCTCTATGCCGGGACCTCCTCGCTGACCACGGTCGTCGCCCTGCACATGCTTTATAATTCAGCGATCAAGATTCCCGAGTGGATCGTCTATCATGCGCCGCTTGGCGGGCCGGGAAATGCACTGTTTTAGCGATCCGCTTGGTTTCTCATGAAGTCCGCCACTTGCGCGAAGAACGGGTCTAGAAATCCGCGGGCTTCCATAGGCACCCCGGTTTTGATCATCGCGGAGGTCATGAGTGCTAGCCAGCGGTCGCGCTCGGCGATGCCGATTTTGAAGGTGATGTGGCGCATCCGCAGCTTCGGATGCCCGCGGGTTTCCAGATAGCGGGTGGATGCACCGAGGCGAAATAGCAGAAATTCCGCCAAGCGCTCTTCCGAGCCCTCCCAATCTGCCTCGGGATACATCGGGCCGATGAGTTCATCCGTCCGCACTTGCTGGTAAAATTCCGCCACCATCCGGCGGATGCCGTTTTCTCCGCAAATTTTCATCACTTCGGCTTCGTTCATGCTGCGCACTGATCCCGATTTATCGGCCGGCGGGCAAGCTTCGTTTCGCCGTAAAGTGCCGTGGGCTCCGAGAACGAAGGTTGCATGACTGCCCGTCTGAAGTTCTTAAAGACAGGGTGAAGAGGAAAATTTGTGGTGGAGCTGATTCTCTTCACGGCATGCGACGTAAGAAGATGCTGCGCGCACTCAGGAGTGCGGCACGCTCTTTTGTTCCGAATAAAAAGAGAATTTTAACAGCCAAGACGCAAAGGTCGCTAGGGGAATGTGGAGCCGGGATGTTGAGTTTTTAGAAAGTAGGCGTCGGCTGTATTGATATTGGGTTTAGCCTTCGCCGGGCGGGGTCACCACCACTACGCGCTCGACGCCGCGCTTGGAGAATTCTTCCCAGTAGCGTTTTTCCCACGCGATGGTGCGGGCGCGACGGTCTTCCTCGCTGAGTTTTTCCCATTCCTTGAAGCCTATGGCCCGTGCAAGGTCGCGATCAGAGAGCCGCACGGCAAGCTCATCCCAGAAACTTTCGTTGCGGAATTCTTCGTAGCACTCGTGATAAAACAGGTTCTCCTCTCGCTCCGCTTTCACCCGGAAGCGCTGGGTTTCTTCGTCGAACTCGATCCAGTCGCCCAGCCCGGAGTGGCCGGCTTTTTCGAGAATCTTGCTTTCCAGATTCTCAAATGCAGAGACTTGGTCGTTGGCGGTTTCTTTTTGGTTCCACGACGCGACGTTGGCCGCGAGGCTGACCATTTCCACCAGGGTGGCGAGTTCTTGATCTGAGAGGCGCAAATGCATTCGTCTAGGGAACAAACCACCGCCGTGGGCCGCCCGCAAGCTTGCAACACTCCGAGCTTGATCTTGGCGAAATCTCCCGTCAACTTCCTGCCTTGCCCCTGCACGAGTAGCTCAGCGGTAGAGCGGTCCGCTTACACCGGATTGGTCGGCGGTTCGATCCCGTCCTCGTGTACCACCATTTTTCAGAGCCGCCAGACGTCGAGTGTCTCGCCCATACGGCAAATTTCCGGGGACTCCTCGATTATGCCGCGTCTCAACCAGCCGTTGTTCCACTCGACCCAGTGGGCGCGCCCCGGTGAGGTGAATGAGCCGGTATTGATCACGCGACGGCCATTTTCTGCCCAAGTGCCGCCGCAGTGGAAATGCCCAATGACGAGCATTTCTGCCTGCGGGAAATAGTTTTCGCAGAATTTAGCGCCCATCGTGCCTTGGCTCATCCAAGCTTGGATCATCTTGAGTGCGCGGCTCGGCGGCAGGATCGCGTTCCAGACCCGCTGGAAAAATCTCCGGCCGGTGGGATGCCTGGTGGAGCAAAGCTCGCGGGCGATTTTTCGGGCGACGCGCAGGCGTTCCTCCGCATTGTTGTTCGCGTGGGGATGTTCTGCCCAGAGTTCTATCACTCGCTCGCCGTTGACGAGAATTTCGTGCTTCCACGGCGAACTGTCGAATAACAGGGCGTCGCCGTGGGTGACGACGATCCGTCCGCCAGCCAGTTCTACCCAACCGCGGCCGGGCCAGCCGGGATCGTGGTTGCCGGATAGGAAAACGGCTTCTGCGCCTTCCTCACGGCAGAGTGATTTTAACTCGTCGAGCATTGCGGTCGCGCGTTGGAAAAACGGTCGAGCGAGTTCCTGCCAAGTATCGCCATTGAAAATGACCGTGCCAGCTCCGGCGATCAATGGCCGGAGGGCAGCGACTTGCTCGATCCGGCAGATTTCATGGCCGAGGTGGAGGTCGGACAAGATTCGGACAGGTTCATTCATCGGCCACTCGGCGCTGGCGCACCGCCTCGAACAAGCAGACGCCGGTGGCCACTGAGACGTTGAGGCACTCGACTTTTCCGGCCATGGGGATGGAGGCGAGGAAATCGCAGTTTTCCTCGGTCAGTCGGCGCATGCCTTTTTCCTCGGCCCCGAGGACGAGTGCGAGCGGGCCTTTGAGATCGAGCTCGTAAATCGACTTGGATTTCGCGTGATCCGAGGTGCCAACGAGCCATAATCCGGCGGCTTTAAGCTTTTCCATCGTCCGGGCGAGGTTGGTCACTTGGGCGAATGGGACGTGGTCCGCTGCGCCTACGGAGATGCGGCGCACGGTCTCGGTGATGCCGACGGCCTTGTCCTTGGGCGCGACCACCACATGCACGCCCGCCGCATCTGCGGTGCGGAGGATAGCTCCGAGATTGTGCGGGTCCTGCACGCAATCGAGGATCAGCACGAACGGCACCGCCTGCTGTGCGACGATGGCTAGCACGTCATCTTCGTCGAGCGAAGGGGTGGTGGTTTCGACTGTTTGGACGTGGCGGTTTTCGCGGGCCTGTTTGTTTTGGGTGCCGTGAGGTGGGGAAAAACGGGGTTTCATAATTGGAATTTTGAGCAGACAGACGAGCGGAGTCCAGCGCGATGCCATGAAATAGCGACAGGGGCGCCATCTAAACTGCGAGGGGAAAACAATAAGGTCGCCACTTATTTTACGGCTAAACCTCAAATCTGCATCCGTGGCAGGACCGCAGCGGCTGGGGCCTATGAATTGTGTTAGTCAGGTAATTATACTGCGTTGTTGAGGAAGTTGAGAATTTCAAAGGCAGCTTTTTCGGTAATTCCTGGAAGCTTGGCCACGTCTGCCGCCTCGGCTTTTTTCAAGCGTGCAACGCTGCCAAATTTCTCCAACAGAAGACGTTTTTTGTTAGGTGACACGCCTGGGCAGTCGTCAAGCAAGCTCTCTTTCATTCGGCGGCGGTAGAGCAGTGAGTTGTAACCGTTGGCGAAGCGGTGGGCCTCGTCGCGAATGCGCTGGAGTAGCTTGAGCGCGCCGCGATCGTGCGGGATGCGTATGGATTCGCTGCGGCCGGGGACGAAGATTTCCTCGTGCTGCTTGGCCAGGCCGACGACGGGGAGATCGTGCAGGCCAAGGGCTTGCAGCTCGCGGACAGCCATGCCGAGCTGGCCTTTTCCGCCATCCACGATGACAAGGTCCGGCAGTATGATTTTGGCTTTGCCCTCACGAGCTAGGCGGCGCTGGGCGTCAGTTGGGGTTTCTTGGGAGAACTCGGCGTCCGGGTTAGCGGCGTGATTTTCCATCAGGATGCGCGAGTAGCGGCGGCGGATGACCTCGGCCATGGAGGCGTAATCGTCTTGGCCCTCGACGGTGCGGATGCGGTAGCGGCGGTAGTTCTTGTTGTCCGGCTTGCCGTCAGTGAAGCGAACCATGGAGGCGACGATGTGGTTGGAAGAGACGTTGGAAATGTCAAAGCATTCCATAATGTGCGGCGGGCCGGGGAGATGGAGTCGCTCGCCGAGTTCTGCCAGATCCTCGGTGGGTTGCACGGTCGTTTGGATGCCGAGCCCGCGACTGAACTGGCGGGATGGGCGGAGAGTTTTCTCAAGATTTTGGAGGATATCGCGGAGTTTGGCGGCTTTTTCGAAATCGAGTTGTTTTGCGGCGGCGGTCATTTCCTCGCGGAGGGAGTCGAAGATTTCGCGCTTACCCTTTCCGTCAAGCAGGCGGCAGGCGTCATCGATTTTTGAGAGGTAGGCCTCGCGGGTGATGCGGACGATGCAGGGAGCTGAGCAATTTCTGATGATGTCGGCGTTACAGTGTTTGTAGTCCGTCTCGCCGGGCTGGTGTGCGCGACAGGCGCGCAGGCCGAAGCTGCGATTGAGCCATTCTAGCGTGCCGAGTAGTGCGTTGGAATGTGGAAACGGACCGAAGTAGCGGCAGCCGTCTTCTTTTTTCATCCGTGTGGTCGCAAAGCGTGGCCATGGATCTGCAAGCCGGATTTTGACAAAATAGAAACGCTTGTCGTCTCGGAGAGCACTGTTGTAGCGCGGCAGATAGTCTTTAATGAGCTTGGACTCGAGCACCAGCGACTCCTCCTCATTGCGGACGGTGTGGAACTCAAAGTCGTGGATCGAGTCGATCAGCGCTCGGATTTTTACGTTCGCCCGCATTTTCTGGGAAGGCATGAAATACGAGGAGACGCGGCGTTTCAAATCGAGCGCTTTACCGACGTAAATGACCAAACCCAGACGGTCCTTCATCAGGTAAATCCCCGGCTGGTGGGGCACCTCGCGGAGCTTGGCTTTGAAATCGGGCGTGGACATGCGGGCTGTGTGCCCCCATCGAATGGCCGGAATCGAAAAGATCAAACGAAATTCCCGACCATCGGTGCTCGACGTGATCCGAGGTTATCAGTGGCAACGCGTGCAAACTCAATACCTGACTGGGCCGTTTGCTTTTGGTGGATGTTCTCACCGCTGGAGTTGCGGACGTGGAAGGCCACATCCTCGTGCATCGCGACCCACACTTCCACACCACTCACGGCATCAAAGCCCTTCGGCGCTCGAGCCAAGCATGCAGGAGCTGAGCTAATTTCAGGACGGAAAGAGAATGCTGGAGTTCCGCAGCCGTCCTTGCTAGAAAGCATCCACATTCACTCAACTTATGAAAGCCCTACTCCTATTCCCTATCCTTGGCCTTGCGTTTTCCGCAATCTCTTGCCGGACCGTCCTTCCGCTGGACCCGATGACGATGAAGCCATCCTGCAAGTGCTTGCCTGAAAATTTACAATCTAATGGAAGCTGTTGCCAATCTACCGTGAACGGTACGAAGTAATCAGGAAATCCGTCGGACCTTGATGCGGTCCCAAAACATCCGATCTCGCCAATTCGGGAAATTTTCCTGGTAAGACTCGAGCTGGGAGGCCGTGGCTACAGTTTCGCCGGCGACTAGGACTTCGTTCATGCCCGCAGGGGTTGTGAGGCTCCGCACTTGAGGGAACGCCTCGCGGAGGATGTTGCGAGTGAGCGACTGCATTTTCCGGTGGCCAGGTCCGGTCACTAAGTTCACCGCCAGCACGCCGCCCGGTGCGGTGGCGCGGCGGAGATGAACGAGCAACTCGGGATTCCATGCTTGCGGGCGGAAAACGTCGGTCTTACCCGCCAGATAAATGTCGTCGAATACCACGTCGAACTGTCGCTGGTTTTGTGCGAGCCAAGGGTAGGCGTCGGTGGTGATCACCTCGATATCGAGCGCGTCGAGTTCCATGTGCGCGCGGGCGAGGCCGACGATTTCTGCGTCGATGTCGATGGCGGTGAGTTTGCAATCCGGTAGTAAATGGCGCAGCGCCCGGTATGCAGTGCCGCCGGCTAGGCCAAGCATGAGGATTGAGGCGGGAGGGTCATCCTTACGCAGCAGCGCAGCGGCGGCGATGAGATCCCACGCAAGTCCCGTAAGGAAGCGAGTTTTGTGGAATGATGCATGCAGCGCTCCGGCCACGCGAAACTCGGTGGCAAGCTCCGATTTCCAGATTTCCAGCGATTGAAAGCGAGTGTGAACAATTCCTGTGCGGCGCATCCACACGAGCATGCCGCGCGGGGGCGGCGGAGTCGAGGACTACGGCAGGCTGGACAAGCGGGCGATCCGGAGCGAAATAGATGCCACGCAGGATGTTTCTGGAAACTCCCCATCGCTCGCCTTTGTGCGACTCCCACCGTGAAGAAGTCGCGAGTCTCGTGACTCACGCGGCGGGCGTAGTTTTCAGCATCGCGGCGCTGGCGACGATGCTATTCGTCGCATGGGGCGAGCCGATCAAAGTCGTTTCTGGCGCAGTCTTCGGAATCTCGCTGATCCTGCTCTATTTGTCCTCCACGCTCTATCACTTCTTCACCTCACTGCGATGGAAGGCGCGTTTCCAAGCACTCGATCACGCATGCATTTACCTACTCATCGCCGGTTCATACACGCCGCTCACGCTGATCACGCTGCGCGGCGCAGCGGGCTGGTGGGTGTTTGGAATCGTTTGGGCTATGGCGATTACCGGCGTTTTGATCAAAACGGTGGGGAAGGGGAAAAGGGACCACTGGATTTCTACTGCACTCTATCTGGCGATGGGTTGGCTGATCGTTTTTGCGATCGTTCCTCTCTACCGTGGCTTGCCTGCGGCGGGCTTGGTCTGGCTGGTCGCTGGTGGCCTTAGCTATACTTTTGGAATTATTTTTTATGCTTGGCATCGTCTCCCGTTCAACCATGCGATCTGGCACCTTTTCGTGCTCGGCGGTAGCGTCTGCCACGTGGTGGCGGTTTGCGGATTTGTTTTGGTTTGATGCGGTCCATGGCTTATTTATGCAGCTGACCCCGGTGAAGATATCTCTGCCGATGAGCTGTCACAGCCCTTCGGGCGGCCGTTTAGTGTCGCTCCAGATAAAAGGTGAATTTCCGAGCATTCATTGTTTCGGTCGGAATGCTGCGCAAGTCTTTTTTGGTTATAGGTCGGGGACTGCCACCTTCAGAGCATCCGCCAGTTTAAGAAGCTCGAAATCTGCGACCCAGCGAATGCCGCTCTCGATACGGGCTACGACGCCGCGAGATACATCCCATCCGCGAAGCTGACAAACAGAGGCAAATTTCTCCTGCGACCAGCCGTGCTCGTTGCGAAGCTGCATTATTTGCGGACCGACGATATTGCGAGAGCCGTCCATACGCCTGTTCAACTATCGGTTTTTTTCTTGTTATTGTCTGGAATTCCAGACAGCCAGCTTTGTCTTCTAGACAAAGTCTTTTCTTTTGTGCGCGCCTGTCTCGAAGCCCTTAAGTCTTTTTTCCGAACTGAATCGACATCTGCCAATCCCTCTAGAAAATACGACCAACCATGAAATTTCTGCTCCGATTTCTCTCCATGTTAGGAGGATTGCTGCTTTTACATGCCCAAGAAAAGGCAGAGTCGCAGTTGAATGCTGGAATTTCTGATCCTATCGATGAAGAGGAATATTCGAAGCAGGCATCTATTGATCTGCCAGATGGCATCGCAGCAGATGCCTCTCTCGGCAAACGCACTTTTATTCCCCATGCCTTGAAGGTTCGCCCCTTCACCCCGCCGCCGCCACCGGTAGTCAAGCGCCTCCCCGCCATGCGCGTGGACGCCGCCGTCACTCACCTTTCCAAAAACTCGCGCACGCTCACCCTCCAGCGCGGCGAGGCTTCCACCGAGCCGGATCTGCCGCCGCCGCCACCCGCACCGCCCCACGTCGAGCCGCGCGAACCCACCCCGGAAGAAATCGCACGACGCATTTGGGATAAACGTCACGACCTCAATCTCGGAGCTACGATCTACGACCACAGGATCAGCGTTGTAAACTGGACCGACCAAGAAACCCTTGTGCGCTATGAGGCGGTTTGTGGCTTTGATATCGGCATGCTGGCCGGTGTCGGCGGTTTCATTCACAATGGCGAGGATTACGGTTTGTTTCTAATGCATTCGGACTTCGACACCACTTGGGAGCGTCGTCTCACCAAGGATTGGCAACTTGAAGTTCCCGAGGTGGCACCCGGTGAGATCCTTATCACACGTGGTTATATGAAAGACGCTGCCGCCATCGCGCCCATGACTGTCGTTAAGGAAATCATCGCCGCAGAATTGCCTCGTCTGCTTGCTTATCAGGCTGATAGATCCACCTACTTCGCAGCCTCCGCTGCATGGCACGCCGCGCACCCGCCCATCCCGCGCGACGAAACTTTCATCCTCCGCCCGCGTCGCGGCAGCCGCTATCTGCCAGTTGGAAAATCAACCGCACTTCTACGACCATGAGGTTTCGTCTTCAGCATATTTTCTTGTTGATGTCTTGCAATGCATTCGCCTCAGCAGAGCCACCGGG
>JANMYL010000261.1:0-19989 GCA_031382045.1 Akkermansiaceae bacterium
GGCGTGGGTGCTTTTTCCGCTGCGATCTTTCTTTGCCTTGTGCCAGTTGGCGGGTGTCAGACCGGCCGCATCGCTGGCTTTCATGGCGGGGAGACGGGTGAGGACGTCTTCGAAGTATTCCCTCGCGTCGATGCCGAGGCGGCGGCAGTTCTCGACTATGCAACGGTGTTCAACATTGGAGTTATGAGGTGGCATAGATCTTGGCGAGACGCGCTAGGGCTTCAGGCCAGGAGCGCGTGGCATCCAAATGGTTTTTCAGCCAGCGGATGAATTTCACGGTGCGTAGAGTGAGCCGCTGGATGGCCTTTTGGAGATCCGTCAGTCCGCCGCATCACTTGAACAACGTCGCGTCGGGTGAACGCACGACAGATCCGGCAACGGACCTTGCTCCTCTCTGTGCAAATTGCCATGCAATGGCCGACAGATTGACGCTGAATCTTGAATCACCACCAAGGAGCGTTCCCGAATTGAGAGAACTTCTTATTCCCTCATCGAATAAACAAACAGATGAGGATTCACCCGCCAGAGATGTAGGATTGAGTGATGGCGACTGATGAGACTAAACTGACTGGCTCGGTAGTTCGTTGGTCCCGGCTAACCATTGCCAAGCTTTACTTAAGGGACGAGGACCGCGGCGGGACTTGAATTGGGTCATTGTTCTCGGTTTCACAAGAGTTCTGTGAACGAGGTAAGGTTTAAACCCATGGACGGGTCAGGTTTCACATTTCAATATCTCCGGCATCTCACGCCGCGCAGGGTTGCACTTCCTTGCGGATGAATTCGCCTTTTTCGCGGTCGGCGCGCATGAATTTGTAGTCGAGTTGGAGGTTCATCCATATGCCGGGGGTGATGCGAAAGAATGCACTGAGACGCAGATTTTATTGACTCGGGCACGCCTCCCGCGCCCTCGCTCCTACGGCGCACATCGCGTTCGCTGCTGTCCAAAACTGCTACAAGCCTTCGCCGTTTTTTTGGGGTGCAGCGGCGTTTTTCTTGTTTCATTTGAGTGTGCGGCTCACTCGTAAACATTCCTGCGATGTCCGACAGACACCACCAGTGTAAGAACCTCCGTGTCCTTGATCTGGTAAATGATGCCGCAGTGGCAGACTCGGTAACGCCACAATCCAGTCAAGTCGGCCTTGAGGCCTTTGCCGAAACGGAGAGGATCGCCCTTGCTTGGAATCCTGTCGTCGAGGTAGGAAATAATGTCGCGTTGCGCCTGAGTTCCGAGTTTTTGCAGTTCCTTGAATGCCCGGTCATCAAAATTATAGATTCAGCTCATGCTTCACTTTCTGTGCTGAGTAAATTTTCGCCGGACTTTCCAAGCGCCGGGAAGCCAAGTAAATGTCCTCCGAGTGATCCAAGTGCTCGAAAATTGCTTCACGGGCATGAAATGTCTTGGTTCGTCCGGTTTTCTTGGCCCGGCACTCAAGTCGGCTATCGGTGTCGGGCTGTAATCTGATCGCAAGCATGCGATTATCCTAGCTTTGTTATATATGTATAGCGATAGGGAAAAAAGACCGACTTTGCTATAACAGAGATCCATGCACTTTCTGACGGCTTGACTTAGAGATGGCGTGGCTTTGGCCAGATAGCGAAAAACTGTGATGCAATTGGTGTGTTTGAGGCCATGTGAAAATCTCAAAACCGGGGAGAAGAGAGGTCTGATTTTAAGAATTTTCATTGCTAAGTGAATGTTGATTTTGATGACGTAAGACATGGAGAAAACGTCGGAGCTGGCAGGTAGGAGGCCTTTGAAATCCCGAGCCTCGACGTGGGCAGGAGGGTTGTCGCGGGTGCTGGTCAAATCCGGCGTGAGCGCGAATATGATTTCTCTTCTCAGCGTGGTGTTTGCGCTGGGAGCTTGTGCGGTTCTCGTGGGCGTGGGAGAGGGGCGGTGGCCACGGTTGGCGTTACTGGCGGTGGCGGTGTGCGTGCAGTTGCGGCTGGTTTGCAATCTGATGGACGGTATGGTAGCGATTGAGGGCGGGAAAAAGAGCGCGACGGGTGATCTCTTCAACGAGGTTCCCGATCGCATTGCGGACGTAGTGATTCTCGCCGGAGCGGGGTTTTGCGTGTTTGCACAGCCGTGGGGAATTCACCTTGGTTGGCTAGCGGCGGCGCTTGCGGTGATGACTGCTTGCATCCGGATGCAGGGCGCGGCGCTGACCGGGAAACACGATTTCTCCGGGCCGATGGCAAAGCAGCACCGCATGGCCTTCATCACGGCGCTGTGCGTGATTGGTGCGCTTTTGCCGAACGTGACGGATTGGTTCCTGTGGGTGCTGGCGTTGATCGTGGTGGGAGAAATCGTCACGCTCGCGAGGCGGTTGGTAGGAATCGCGGCGATTTTGAAAGGGAAATCATGACAGCAGGTCTTTTAGCGATGTGCGTGAGGTTTGCGACTGGAGTGCGGGTGGTCGGTGAGGTGGAGGGTTGGACGGGGAAGGCTTGCGTGTTTTTCGCAAACCATGGCAGTAACCTGGACGCACTGGTGATCTGGGCCGCGCTGCCACGGGAGATCCGTGATAATACTTCGCCGGTGGCGGCACGGGATTATTGGACGAAGAATGCGATCCGCCGCTGGATTTCTGGGAAAATTTTCCACGCTGTGCTGCTGAACCGCAAGGGCAGGCCGGACGACCGCTCACATCCGCTGCAGGGCTTGTTCGAGACGATGGAAAAAGGACGCTCGATCATCATTTTCCCGGAGGGCACACGCAGCCCAGATGGGAAGTTGAACGTTTTCAAACCCGGAATTTTCCACATTCGGGAGAGATTTTCAGAGTGCGCGATGATCCCGGTGAGCCTCCAAAATTTGAACCGGATTTTACCGAAAGGGCAGGCGGTGCCTTTGCCGCTGATCGGGCGGATTACGGTGCATCCACCGCTGGCGATCATGCCGGCTGAAGACCGGGCGAGTTTCCTGGCGCGGGCGCGGGCTGCGGTGGCGGCAGGGCTTCAGAAAGACCAATTTGATGAATGAGGGAACTTTGCCACGGAGATCACAGAGACATATAGAGATGATATGCATGTGTTAAGACCTAACCCATTATCCTTGTATATTTGTCGTCTTTCTGCGGTGAAAAATTTTAACCCAAACTACGGATTTAAATATGAATAGGGAAATGATGTGCCTGATGATCGGAACGCTGTTGCTGCTGGTGGTGGCGAGTGTGGCGGGGTTTGTGATGGCGCGGCGGGCGTCTCCGGAAAAACGGGCGGGCGTGGCGAATTTTAACGCGCGGACGAGATCATGGTGGATGATGGTAGCCATATTCGCCCTGACGCTTTACTTCGGACACTGGGCAACGGTGACGCTGTTCTTACTGTTATCGTTCCTCGCGCTGCGGGAATTTATCACGCTTAATGAGACGCGCGGCTGTGACCACAAGGTGCTGTTCTGGTGTTTTTTTGTTATACTACCCTTGCAGTATTTTTTAGTTGGCATCCGTTGGTATGGGCTAGCGAGTATTTTCATACCGGTCTATGCCTTCATCTTCATTCCGATCCGCAAGGTGATGTCGGGTGAGACGAAAGATTTCCTAGCGACGACCGCGAAGATCCAGTGGGGGATGCTGACTTGTGTGTATTTCGTGAGCCACATGCCGATGATCATGACGCTGCCGATCAAGGGCTGGGACGGCGGCAACGGCGCGCTGCTGTTCTTTTTCGTGGCCACTGCCCAAGCCAGCGATGTGTTCCAGTATTGCTGGGGGAAGTTGGCGGGGAAGCGGAGGATCGCGCCCACACTGAGCCCGAACAAGACTGTGGAGGGCACAGTCGGCGGGATCTCAACGACGATTTTGCTCGCAGTGGGGATGAGTTTTGCGACGCCTTTTAACATGTGGGAGGCGGCTCTTATGGCTCTGCTCATCAGCCTCGCGGGGTTCTTCGGCGGGCTTGTCATGTCTGCCATCAAGCGCGACCTGGGCGCAAAGGATTGGGGCGCAACCATCGCGGGTCACGGCGGCGTCATGGATAGGATCGATTCGCTCTGCTTCGCCGCGCCGCTGTTTTTCCATCTTACAGGCTTTTATTTCGGGACGGGTATGGATTCGACACCGCCGGACTGGATTTTTCGTGCGTTCGGGAAATAATGGGATTGAACGGTAACTCAGTAGATACCGCAAAATAAAGTGATTAACTTATCTCAGTATTAGTTATGGTTTTTTGTGAAAGCACTGTGCAGCGAGTCCATCAGCAACCGTTATTCCGCCTCAAAAATTCCCTGAACGAACAGGCACGACGGTTCTGAGTCGCTCCTAAGTCCATGGCGCTCGGTCATGGTGGCAGCAGCGTCGGTGATTATTATAACAAGCGATACATAGTTTTCTTAGACTATCAGCCGTGGAGGTATCGTGATCGGCGAGATGTCCCTTGATTACATCCACCGCCACGGGGGTTATGACTGGTTGGCTAGGATCCAAGCGACTCTCTCACCACTTGCTCAATCAGCGGAGGCAACCTGCTCCAAATGCACATAATACAGACCCGTGATAAACCCGTCGCTGCGGCGTGGGTTGCCCTCGCCCTCGCTCCCGTCCGCGTTCATTCTTGGCACCTTTTCTCGCCTGAAATTTTTCTCATAGCGAGATTCACCCACTCGTCCGAGTGGCCACTGCCAGATACAAAAATGCACGTCTCCTCGAGCTAATCAGATATAAGGGCAGGAAACTTGCCACCATGGTTGAAGTGCTTTTGGCTCTCGGATCAAATTTTACCGTTCTCATTCGCATTTGAATAGAGAAATTCTGCATCCCTTTCACAGTCTTGACCTAGGGCCGATCCGAGTTCAATTTGCCTCTCAAAATGAAACTTACTTTCTTTAACTATTTGGCCATTTGTGGGCTATTCGCTTTCTTGCTCAACGCCTGCGGGCCGGCGGTTCCCGGGCAATCCGACTACCTCAGAGGACTCGGCGGGCCTATTCAGCAGCAGACTTCTGGCGGGCCACACCACCCTGCGCCAGCGATTCCAGACGACGTTTCCTACTGGGACGGCGACGGTGCGGTGGGGAGCCCGCTGATCAAAATCAACCGCGGCCAGCAGAAGGCTTTCTTCTACAAGGGTGGCACGCTGGTTGGGATCTCTCGAATTTCAAGCGGCACCGAGGACCACGGAACTCCGGCTGGGAAATATAAAATCAGCGAGAAAGACGAGGACCACGTTTCGTCGGCCTACGGCGTTTTCAAGAACAAAGCCACCGGAATGACGACCAACGACAACGTGGATATCCGAGTGGATAAAATCCCTCCTGGAGAAATTTTCTACAACGCGCCGATGCCGAATTTCATGCGCATCAACGGCGGAATCGGCATGCACACTGGCTACCTTCCTGGCTACGCAGCCTCCCACGGCTGCATCCGCATGCCGCATCACATGTCGACCCACTTCTTTGCAAACGTCCAAGTCGGCACGCCCGTCATCATCGAATGAACGCTCAACCTTCGTTTCTTCCCAATTCCGGAAAAACCTTGGAAATCACTCCTGCTGAGGTGGCGGCATGGGTTCATCTGCCGCATGAGCAACGGCCGCGACTGGTTGATTGCAGGGAAGCCGATGAGCTGGCCATCTGCCAAATCCCCGGTCACGAGTGGTTCCCGCTCGGCACATTTTCCGAGGCAGGTGAAAGGTTGACGGCTGACGAAGCCCGCGGAGTGGTGGTTTACTGCCACCACGGTGTGCGTTCGCAGCGGGGAGCCTTGTTTTTAAGGGCGCACGGGGTAAAAAACGCATTCTCCATGAGCGGAGGCATTGAGGCTTGGTCGCAGCTCATTGATCCGGAAGTGGCACGGTATTGAGCAGCCACGCGTGATAAGGCGCAGCAATTTTTTCAGGAGAGATAGCGACAATTTCCGGGACATCGTAAGGATGGAGCTCAGTCAAGATTTTCTCAAACGCAGGAAATGCAGCAGCGGTGGTTTTGAAAATTGCGAGCGTCTCGGCGGTGGTTTCGATTTTTCCCTGCCAGCGGTAGATCGATTCCACGGCTGGCAAGAGATTGACACAAGCTGCGAGTTGCGCTTCGACAATGACCGTGCCAATTTGTCGCGCCTGTTCGGAATCCGGGAAGGTGCAAAGGACCACTAAAACGTCGCTCATGGCCATTCCTGAACACCGGAAATCCAAAACAAGCAATCACAAGGTGAAATCCGGCTTTCTGGAAAAGCTGGTCGCCCGCTTGGATCGAGTCGTCCCCGGTGATGTCCAGCAAATCGTCACCCGCCTGATCCGCGAGAAGGGATTCTTGGAAAAAGTCTTCGAGGCGCTGCACGAGGGCGTGATCATCCTTGATCCAAAAGGGGTGATCGGCTTTCTCAATCACGCAGCGTGCCAATTCTTTGGGCTTGATCCGGAGCAGGCGACTGGCGAATTTATTTCCAGCCAGATCCGCGGGCTGGACTGGACTGTCTTAGGCAAACCTGGCCGGACGATCAGCCGCGATTTGGAGGTTTTCTACCCTGAGAATCGTTATTTGAATTTCTACCTCGCACCGATCGATGGCGCGGAGGACGAGCATGAGCCGCTCGGCTACGTGATGCTCGTGCGCGATCTCACCAGCACTCGTGCGGAGGCGGAGGAAACGTTGGAATCCGAGCGCCTCAATGCCCTGACTTTACTCGCTGCCGGTGTGGCCCATGAAATCGGCAACCCACTCAATTCACTCGATATCCATCTTCAGCTCCTTGGTCGCAAGCTGCGCAAACTTTCTCCCAGTGAACGCGAACCGCTGGAGGAAAATCTCAGCACTGCCCGCGCAGAAATCCAGCGGCTGGACCTGATTCTCAAGCAATTTCTCCACGCCGTCCGACCAACCGCGCCGCTTCGGGAGAAGCAGGATTTGCACGCGATTTTGCACGACACGTTGCGCCTGCTGGAGCCGGAGCTCGCCTCGCGGAAAGTCGCTGTGCAGCTCGATCTCGCGGATGCGCTACCGCCTGCGTTCATCGATTCAGGCCAGTTCCAGCAGGTTTTTTACAATCTCATCCGCAACGCGTTCCAGGCGATTTCCTCCGATCACGGTCACATCACCATCCGCACTCGAGTCAGCGATTTCGAATATATGATTTCCATCGAGGACAATGGCACCGGCATTTCCCCGGAGCACATGGGCGCGCTATTCGAGCCTTACCGCACCACGAAGTCTTCCGGCACCGGGCTCGGCCTACTCATCGTGCGGCGCATCATCCGCGAGCACGGTGGCGCGATCGCCATCGAGAGCGAGGAAAACCAAGGCACTCGCGTGTTAATCAATTTCCCTCATAAAGAGCGGCCGGTGCGACTACTCGCCGCCCCTGAAGCGGATCCCGTGATTGACCTTTGAAATCTTAAATTTCCATGCTCCCCACCTTACTTATCGTCGAAGACGAGCGCGCGACCCGAGAGGGACTTCGCAGTGCGCTGGAAGAGGAATTCGACGTTTACACAGCAGCCAGCGCGAGCGAGGCGCTGGCGATATTAAAATCCGAGCCTATCAAAATTCTGCTCACGGACTTACGGCTTGGCGGTGATTCTGGGATGGATTTGCTTGACGCTGCGCTCGCGCTGCACGAGCCGCCCGTAGCTATTATGATGACTGCTTACGGCTCGGTGGACACCGCTGTCGAGGCGATGCGCCGCGGCGCATGGCACTTCGTGACCAAGCCGCTTAACCTCGACGAAGTGGAACTGCTGCTCAAGCGCGCGCTCCGCAACAGGACGCTCGAAACAGAAAATCAACAACTCGTCGCACAGGTCAAAAAATCCCACAAGCTTGACCGGTTGATTGGCAAATCTGCCGCCATCGGGCGAGTTTCAGAGCTAGTCCAGCAAGTCGCACCGACGCGGGCCACTGTGTTGATCGAGGGTGAGTCCGGCACGGGTAAGGAAGTCGTCGCGCACACGCTGCACCACCTTTCCGGCCGGCCGGCGGCGAAGATGGTGATCGTGCATTGCGCCGCGCTCTCACCGCAGTTGTTGGAGAGCGAGCTTTTCGGCCACGAGAAAGGCTCGTTTACCGGAGCCTCACAACGCCGGATCGGCCGCTTTGAGCAAGCTGACGGCGGAACGCTTTTCCTGGATGAAATAGGCGAAATCGACGCGTCCACTCAAGTGAAATTGCTGCGCGTGCTGTCCGAGCGAACGCTTGAACGCGTCGGCTCGAACTCGCCAATCAAAGTCGATGTCCGAGTCGTAGCCGCGACCAATAAGAATCTCAAGGAGTTGGTGGAAAAGGGGACTTTCCGGGAGGATCTCTATTTCCGGCTCAACGTGGTGAAAGTCGAAATGCCGCCGCTAAGGGACCGCCGCGAGGACATCGTCTTACTGGCGGGTAGCTTTCTCCAGGAATTTGCCAAGGAAAACGACCGCCCGGTTAAGCCACTGGCGGACGACGCGATGCAGCTCCTTCTAGCTTATTCGTGGCCCGGCAACGTCCGCGAACTTCGCACCGCCATCGAGCATGGCGTGGTCATGAGCAACGAATCTGTCATCGAAGCCCGCCATCTGCCGCAATTCCTGCTTTCTCCTAGCGCAGCCATCGGCATTTCCTCCGCTCCGACCAAAAACGCCCTTGCCGCTCCGGCAGAATTCAACTTGCATGCGCTTGAAACCAACACGATCCGAGCAGCACTCTCCCTCGCCGGAGGAAATCGCACTCACGCGGCGGATCTTCTTGGTCTGAGTCGTAGAACCCTCCAGCGCAAATTGAAGGATCTCGGTTTTTGAATTCTTTTCCTACTTCGACCCTCACTTTTTAATGAGCATCAATTCTTCCCAGTTGGACACCGGTGTTATCATTCGGCGCAGCCTGTTTTTCCTCGTTTTGATCATTCTCACTCTGGGAAATCTTTTCGTTCTGTTTCGTGGGCTGAATTCTCCTCAAGCGATGGATCAAGCACAGATTTCCCGGGAAATAGCCCGTGGGAATGGATTCACCACCAAGATGATCCGCCCCGTGGCATATTATCAGGCGCAAAAAGCTCAGAATAGCTCGATTTCCTTTATTGGATTCCAAGATACCTATCATTCTCCGCTCAATCCACTGATCAACGCTGCTGTCCTCAAACTCATCCGTGCAGATGATCCGGATGCTTGGCAGATGGGCGAAAACGAGATGGTCTTTCCTCTCGACCGGGTGATTGCCACCGTTTCCACCTTGTTTTTTCTGATGGCCATCGGGGTGAATTACTTACTGATTTCACGTATTTTCGACGTAAAAATCGCCGGCGTTTGCGCGATCCTGATGCTCTTTTGTGAAACATTCTGGAACTACTCACTGAGCGGGCTGCCACAAATGTTGATGTTATTGTTATTTTCCTGCGCTATTTACTTTGTCTATCGAGCCGTGGAGGCTGCTGCAGAAGGTCGGATTTCCATGACGCCGGCCATCATTGCAGGCGTATTTTTCACTCTGCTCGCGCTCACGCATTGGATGACTGTCTGGATCGCGCTGGGTTATATTATTTTCGCGGCCATTGCTTTCCGGCCTCGCGGAATTATAGGACTCTCGGTGGTGGCACTTCTGATTTTGGCTGCTGTAGGCCCGATTTTGCGTAATCAAACCATCACTGATTCACCGTTTGGCACAGCATTTCTCACGCTTTACGGCGGATTGGGCAGCGGCTCCGAATCTGCCGTGATGCGTACCATCGACCTAGAAGCCGAGCCTCTCGTGCTCGACGGATTGATCTTGAAAATCCTTCGGACCACACTGCTACAAGCCACGGATATAATTCCCTTCCTCGGTGGCATCATTGTCGCACCTCTATTTTTCATCGCACTCCTGCACCCGTTCAAGCGCGCCGCCATTGCTAATTTCCGCTGGGCTATTCTGCTTATGTGGGTAAGCGCGGCCCTAGGGCTGGCATTTTTCGGAATTTCCAAGAACGAACTCGATCCCAATCAACTTCACCTGCTTTTCGCGCCGATCATGATGGCCTACGGTCTGGCCTTCATTTCGATCCTTTGGAGCCGCCTTGATTTCGTCGCCACCACACCTATTCTCCGGAATGTCCATCACTTCGTTATCATCGGAATTTGCGCGCTACCGCTCATCCTTTCCCTGCCGTCCAAGGTGAAGATAGGCATGCACCTCAAGGACCGCGGCGGTGTGCCGCACTGGCCGCCCTACTACGCACCCGCTCTCAATAGCAAAAAGGCTGGCCTCAAGGGCTGGATCACCGACAAGCAAATCACCTTCTCCGATCAGCCATGGGCCGTCGCTTGGTATGCTGACCGCATCAGCGTGTGGCTGCCACCAACTTCTGCAGGTTTTGAAAAAATTGAAACTATAGCTGCTGACCTCAAAACTCCCTGCGCCGGCGTGCTGATTTCCCCGCTTTCGCATGGTTCCGGCTCCCTCGCTCAAATCGCCGCCCAATACAAAGATTTCACCTTTATGGTCCTTGATGGCAGGACCTTCTATACCAATTACCCGTCCGGCGTCTCACTCTTCGACAAGGATCCGAAAATCCGAAATGTGGCCAAACGCTACTCTTACCGTCAGCCGCTCTTGGGCATGGAGATGGTCTATTACAGCGACCGTCCCATCCGCAATAACAAGCAAAACTAACTGTCATGGCTCGCCGCAAATCCAGCACTGAAGAAGAGGACTCCACGCAACCCACGTTCGAACAAGCTCTCACCGGCCTTGAAACCATCGTGGAGGAAATGGAGCATGAGCACCTCGCACTCGAAGATCTTGTAGCGCATTACGAGCAAGGCTCTGCGCTGCTGGGTCGCTGCGAATCCATCCTCCAGTCCGCCCGTGAGCGGATCGAGCTCATCACTCTCCGCAACCAGAACGATATCTCACTGAATGCGGCTAACAAAAATGAGGATGCCGCCGAACCTTCCGACGATTCTGACGACGACGATAATGACATCCGCCTCTTCTAACCCCCCGGCCCTCGGCCCTCTGCTTTCCACCATTTGTTCTCCCAGCGATGTTAAAAAGCTCGCTGACGAGGATTTACCGAAACTCGCGGCCGAAATCCGCCACACGCTCATTGATTCGTTGTCGAAAACCGGCGGCCATCTGGGTCCGAATCTCGGGGTCGTCGAGTTGAGCGTGGCAATGCACCGCGTATTCGCCACGCCCCGCGATAAGTTCGTGTTCGACGTCTCTCACCAAGGTTACGTCCACAAGATGCTCACCGGGCGCGCCGCCCAAATTCACAGCATCCGCACTTACAAAGGCCTCAATGGATTCCTCCTTCGCAGTGAGTCTGAGCACGATTCTTACGGCGCGGGCCACGCTGGCACCGCTCTCTCCGCCGCCCTCGGTATGGCCGCCGCCCGCGATCTATCTGGCGGGGACCACCACATCGTCGCCGTCGCGGGTGATGCTGCTTTCACCTGTGGACCGACGCTTGAAGCGCTTAATAACATCGCCGAGACGACTAAGAAATTCATCGTCGTCCTCAACGACAACGAGTGGTCGATCGATAAAAACGTTGGTGCCATCGCTCGTTATTTCAATGCGCTCCAGACGCACCACACCTACGCCGCCGTGCGCCGTCAAGCCGCGGACTTCGTCGAGAAAATCGCTGGTAAGGCAGTCCGCACGCTTGCCCATAAAGTCGAGGAAGGCGCTAAAAACCTCTTGTTCCAGAATGTCTTATTCGAGAAATTTGGAATGCGCTACTTCGGCCCCATCGACGGTCACGACTTGCCGTTACTGATCCGCACCTTCGAGCACTTGAAGACACTTCACGAGCCCGTCGTCCTCCATATCATCACCGAAAAAGGCCGAGGCTACCAACCCGCTCTAGACAACCCCGGGAAATTTCACGGACTCGGTACTTACAAGATTGAGGATGGCTCCACCGATGCCACAGCCACCCCGACTTGTTCGGACATCTTCGGCCGCGCGGTCACGGATTTCGCCAAAAAGGACCCAAAAATCGTTGCCATCACCGCCGCCATGCCGGGCGGCACAAAACTGGAAATTTTTAAAAACGAACTGCCTGACCGTTATTTCGATGTCGGCATCGCGGAGGAGCATGCAGCACTTTTTGCCTGCGGCCTTGCTACGGAAGGCTTCCGCCCGTTTCTGGCCATTTATTCCACTTTCATGCAGCGAGCCTACGACATGATCATTCATGACATGGCGCTACAAGGCCTGCCGGTCCGCCTCTGTATGGACCGCGGCGGCCTGTCAGGCGATGACGGCCCGACTCACCACGGACTTTTTGATATCGGCTACCTCCGCCACATCCCTGGCATCATCCACATGCAGCCGAAGGACGAGGACGAGTTTGTGGACATGCTGCACACCATGGCGCAATACGACGCCGGCCCATCAGCTATCCGTTTTCCGCGCGGTGTCATCAAGGGCACTCCTGTCAAAGCCACGCCGCAACTCCTGGAAATCGGTAAGGCCGAAGTGGTGGCGGACGGCACAGACGTTGCGCTCATCGGCCTTGGCACGATGTTCGAAATGGCTGAGCGCACCAAATTGCTGCTCGAAGCCAAAGGCCTATCCGTGGCACTCATCAACCCACGCTTTATCAAGCCGCTTGATGCTGCCGTGCTCCAAGAATTCGCAGGAAAATGTAAAGTTGTCTGCACCTTCGAGGATCACGTTCTCTTCAACGGTTTCGGTGCTTCCGTCATCGAAAATCTCCACGACGCGGGTATTCACACGCCAGTCGAGCGCATCGGTTGGCCGGATGAATTCATCGAA
Organism: Akkermansiaceae bacterium; assembly: GCA_031382045.1. Classification (GTDB taxonomy): domain Bacteria; phylum Verrucomicrobiota; class Verrucomicrobiia; order Verrucomicrobiales; family Akkermansiaceae; genus Luteolibacter. Next base: position 12,671 of record JANMYL010000261.1, read on the forward strand.
CACGGCAAACCGGAAACTCTCCGTGAACTCCACGGCTTGACTGCGGAAGCCGCTGTTGGGAAGTTGCTGAAACATTTTTCCTGATTAAAATACCGCGAAATCAAAATAGAAGACAACGCCCGTCGTTTGGCGGATTAAATATGCCCTATGGCAGGGACCTTGCAGGATGGTGATCCAAATCCCGAGTTTTCCTCGCGGGTGGAGTCCCCGGTAGCAATTCACGGCGGCATCAAGGAGCCCACTTTGCTGGAAGCAGCTTCAAGTAGGTGCGTGATGCCTTGCTCCGAGGAGTGCAGTGGAACGCCTTTGACCGCTGCGCACAGATTTAGGAGTCTCGAGCGAGGAGCTTTCGGAAATTCTTGGAATTCCCTCCCGCACGCTGGCCCGCCGCACGGATGACTCAGCCGAAACGCGCGCTCGGCGGTCTGACGCCGTTGCGTTGTTGTGACAATGAAATCGGTGCCCGCGAGGTGGAGTCTCTGCTAGGCCGGATTAAACACGGTTTTTTTCTCATGATCCGTGCCTTCCGTCTATGCAAGACGAAGCGCTTGGCCACGGCCTTCATGGGCGAGGGGGCCCACTCTCATTTCAAGCGTACGCAGATGGGGCCGTTCCAGCGATTCCGACCGGCCCCGCGATTGTTTTGCTGAGTTCCGCCTTTGTAAGTGGTTAAATTTTCAAACTGACTGGATTGGGCATCTCACATGAAAGCGAAAAACTCAAACAATCCGGTTTTCCGAGTTGCGGCGGTGCTCTCACTCCATAGCTTGCTTGTAAGAAGATCACCATGGCTAATCCGATCGCCCGCCCTCTCAACAAACGCGTGCTCCTCATGGGCACTTGCCTTTGCGATGCATTTTATGACGACACGGCCAAGGCAACTGTCGAGGTCCTCGAACACCTGGGCGTAACCGTCGAGTTTCCAGATAACCAGACCTGTTGTGGCCAGCCCGCCTTCAACTCTGGCGACTGGACTGCTTCGCGCAAAGTCGCCCGTCACACCGCCAGTGTTTTCGCCGGCGAGCTGCCCGTCATCGTCCCATCCGGCTCCTGCGCTGCGATGAATTTCCATGGCAATCTACTCCAGTTCGAAGACAATCCGGACCCGGCTATCGACTCACTGGCCAACCGCACTTGGGAAGTCATGGACTTCATTTACAACGGCTTGGGCGTAAAAACCTGGCCGGGAAAATTTGATAAACCCACCCGTCTCGCCTTTCACCGTTCCTGCCACGCGCGCGGCACCGGCACGGGTGAGGCCGTCCGCAGCCTGCTTGCCACCATCGAAAAAGCTGAGGTCGTGCCCTTCGGTGAGGCCGAGCAATGTTGCGGATTCGGCGGCACCTTCTCCGTCACCTTCCCACACATTTCTGGGCGGATGGGGAATCTCAAACTCGACAGAATTCTCGACATCCAGCCAGATTTGCTCGTCGGCATCGACATGTCCTGCCTCATGCATCTCAGCGGCCTCGCCCAGACACAAGGCCGCCCGATCAAGCACCTCCACGCCATCCAAGTCCTTCGCGACACACTCTCATGATTGGCAACCAACTCATCGACGAATACGCACGAAATATCTCTGACGAAAAGCAGCACTCTGTCATCAGCGGGGCCGCGGCAGGCACAGAGAAGCGCTATCAAGTGCTCCACAAAGACTATCCAGATCCCGATGCGATCCGGAAACTCGCAGCTTCTATCAAGGACCACACGCTCCACCACCTCGGCGACTACCTGGCCAAGGCGGAGGAAGCGCTCACCACTCGCGGAGTCAAAGTTCATTTCGCCTCGAGCGACGAGGATGCGCGGCAGACGATTCTATCCATCCTGCAGGGTCACGGCGTCACCCAGCTGACCAAGTCCAAATCGATGGCGGCTGAGGAAATCCACCTCAATCCGTTCTTGATCGAAAACGGCGTTGAGTGCCTGGAGTCTGACCTCGGCGAGTTCATCATCCAGCTCGACGACGACGAGCCCTCGCACATCGTCAAACCAATCATCCACAAAAATCGCCGGGAGATTGCCGAGACATTTCTCCGCGAAGGCATCGCCGTCGATTATAACGATGATCCAGAAACCATCACTCGCCGCGCCCGCGTCCATCTGCGGGAGAAATACATGAAGGCGCAAGCTGGCATCACTGGAGGTAATTTCGTTTGTGCAGACACTGGCCGCGTCGCGCTCGTCACGAACGAAGGCAACTCCCGCTTCGGGATGGCGCCCGTGGGCGTGCATATCGCGCTCATCGGCATCGAGAAAATCATTCCGCAGGAAAAGGATCTTGCCGTTTTCCTCAATTTACTCGGGCGCTCGGCCACCGGCCAGCAACTCACCGTTTATACTGAGTTCATCAACGGCCCAAAATCTACCAAGCAGCCCGACGGCCCGGAGCACATGCACGTCGTCTTTTTGGATAACGGCCGCACCGATGTGCTCGCCTCAAACTGCAAGGAAATCCTCCGTTGCATCCGTTGCGGTGCCTGCCAAAACGTCTGCCCGGTCTATCGACAAGCATCCGGCCATGCCTACCGCTCCACCTACGGCGGCCCCGTCGGCGCAGTGTTATCACCCATCCTTTTCGGCAGCCGCTTCCCCGAGCTCGCTGATCTCCCGAAAGCTTCCTCACTCTGTGGTGCCTGCAATGAAGTCTGCCCGGTGGACATCCCGATCCCGGATCTGTTACTCCGCCTGCGCGACAAGGCGCACCGCGAGCACATTCACTCGCCGGCCGCCATTCCCATGTCGCCCTTCGCCACCCTCGCCACTTCGCCTTCCCTCTGGCGCACCGCCATGACCATGTCCAAGGCGATGAATCACCTGCCCATCCAAGTCGCCCCGATCAAGCCGCTCCAGGATTGGCTCGGCCAGCGCACCTTACCCGAATCCCACGGCGGCGATTTTAGAAAGTGGTATAAAGGGCGCAAGAAAGAGTAGCCGCTCTGCTCAAAAAATAGCGACATCATCGCCATTTAACCAAGATCTTCGGTGGTGAGCTGGCTTAGCTCTTCCTTGGTCCATTCGCGTTTACGCATGCAGAGCCGGACGGCGTGCTTGCGAATGGCCTTTTCGAATAAATTTCGCATGTGGCGGCCGTTTCCGAAGCCTCGTCCTGCGGCTTTAAGTTCGGCGGCGACTCGGGTTTCAAGTGCAGTTTCCGCTTCAGGCGCGAGAGTGTATTGGTTTTTCTCACAGAAACCTTTGAAAATTGTTACCAACTCGGGTGCAGTGTAATCCTCAAAATTCAGGTGAATCGTAAAACGCGACAACAATCCGGGATTGGTATCGATGAAGCGTTTCATATCATCCGGATAACCGGCGACTATCACGATCAGCCGCTCGCGGAAGTCCTCCATGCGCTTTACCAGTGTATCGATGGCTTCGCGGCCGAAATCATTTTCTCCGCCTGAGACGAGCGCATAAGCTTCGTCCACGAACAGCACGCCGTCGAGAGATTGGTTCACCAGATCGTCAGTCTTCTTCGCCGTGTGGCCGACGTATTGGCCAACGAGGCCGAGCCGGTCAGTCTCGACAAGGTGACCGTTTTCCAAGACACCGAGCGCGGAAAAAACTCGCGAAACGATACGGGCGACTGTGGTTTTACCTGTGCCGGGATTGCCGGAAAACACCATGTGCAACGACATCGCAGCGCCTTTTAGATCGTGCTGCTCGCGTGCCTTATTGATTTCTAGAAAACGAACGAGGCTTTCAATTTCGCCTTTAACGTTGGCGAGTCCGGCCAGTTTGTTTAGCTCGGCGAGACAGGTTTCCAAGTTCTCCTTCGGCATTTTAGCCGGAGTTGGCTTGACCGGTTCCTCTTCGCCGGATTCCAAGCGCGTCAGAATTTGCTGCGCACGAGCAGTGTCGCCGCTGAGGAGTTGATAGGTAAGATTGGTGAGAAATAGCCGTTCGTCGGAATGGATCGAGCCATCGGCTAACACCATCCCGGCCGCGACGCGAAACAACTGTTCTCCCCACGCTGCGTGTTGTTTTCCAAACCGCAGCGCGGATAAATCATAACCCGGTTGCGCGAACACGCGGGCTTCCAACAGCCGTTCATGCGCGGCGGACCACTCGATTTTCCGTGCTACGACGGCGGCGAATTCTTTTTCCGCGTGGTTTGTCTCACCGTCGATCCGGGCGGTTAGGAAAAGCACGAGCTTGAGTTCGTAGTCGAGTTCTAGCGCTTCGCAGCCATGTTCGGCTATCAGAGATTTCCGAAGTGCGGGAACTCCTGCACAAGATCGTTCGGCGAGGCTGTCTATCATGGTTAATGTGGGGAATGAAGAGCAGGCAGGAATACCTACATCACTTCGGCGGGGATGGCGTTAGGCCCGCGCTCGAACGAGGTCCGGTGGACAGTTTGTGCGTGGAGTGAGGCGATGATGAGTTCCATCACCGCTTCCGCCACTTCCGGCCGGCCGCAGGTGAAGACGTCCACCGCCGCGTAGCCGTGCTCGGGCCAGGTGTGCACGGTGACGTGGCTTTCCGCGATGACGACCACGCCACTAACGCCCTGTGGTGAGAAGTGGTGGAAGTGCGATGATACCAGCGTGGCCCCACCTTCTTCCGCACAGCGCCGGAAGCATATTTCCAAGCCGGCGGGGTCGTTCAAGACCACAGCCGGGCAGCCGGTCAACTCGGCGAGGACATGCCTCCCCGCTGGCGGCGCGCTCGGTGTGGTCTGAAACATCGCGATCAGTTAGCCTGGGCTGTTGGTTCCAAGCTTGGCTTTGAGTGCGTCGAGCTTGGCTTGTACGTCAGGGCTTCCGGTGCCGGTGGAGAGTGTTTTGAATTCGTCCTCCAGGCTGGTCGCTCCGGAGTTATCAGCCATTTCCTTGGCGGCTTCCGCTTCGTAGCCCTGGCGCTCTGCCTTGGCTTTCATGCGGGCCATCAAGTCGTCTGGACTGCGCGTGTTAGTCATCTTAGCCTTGGCTTCGTAGATATCTTTTTTGACCTGCGCCGCCTTGCTTTGGGCAATGATGAAATCCTTGTTGCGCCGGTATTCTGCGACCTCAGCTTCCATCTTGATGACTTCCTGTTTGAGCTCGGCGACAGACGATTGTTGGCCCTGCCAGCTGGGTTCCAGCGAGGCCGCGCGGTTTTCGTGTTCGCTGGCGCGTTCAAGCGCTTTCACTGCCAGATCCTCGCGGCCGGAGCGCATAGCGGCTTCTGCTTTCTGTTCCCATTGGAATTTTTCGGCTTTCTCTTTTTCGAGCTGTGCCTTGGTCTGGCGCTCGGTGGCGATGACCTGTTGGACGGACTGCTTCACCTCGCGGATCTGCTTCTCTTTGTCCGCGATCGCTTGTTCGAGCATCAGCTCGGGCTTCTCGAATTTTTCCACCACCTTGTTGGCGGAGGCTTGGCCGATTTTGAAAATACGTGAGAAAATGCTCATGGTAGTAAGGAGTTAGGAATTGAAGGACGGGCTGAGGATTTCTGTGACACGGTCCACTGCGAGTTCTAGCGCGTCGAACACGGCGAGTAATTCTTGGTCGGACAAATCGCCAGTTTCACGGCTTTCGACCAATACCAGCCGCCGGTCTTCCGGGTGGCTGGTGTCGAGGCCGGCACTGACGGGAAGAATTTCTGTGTTGAGCGCAAGCAGGGAAAGCAATAGCTCCTGGGAAATGATCGAGTCGATGTTGCCGAGATCTACCTCGAAGTAGATTTGTTTGTCATCCAGCTTGAGGAAAACCGGTAGTTCCTCCTCGCGCTGGACACGGAAGACGTTATTCGAGAGATCCTCGACGGAGAAGCCGTTGGATTCTAGGAAACGCGCGATTTCCTCGTCGCGTTGGAGTTTGATCAGTATGTTTTTCATGCGGTGTGAGGTTGGAGATTCGATTGCAGAAGAAAGACTTGGCAGGCTTCATAGTCCGGACGCTTTTCGGCGAGAAGAACGAGCTGGTTGGTCGCTTCCAGACAGAAGGATTTGTGCAGGATCATGGGCCTTATTTCCAGTTGTCATCCCAGAAACGGTCACGGTTGGCGGGTTCGATGTAGTTCGCGAAATTGAAATCTGAGGCCGGCGGGAACTCGACTGGGGCAACCACACGCTCCGATTCGTTTCCGCCGCCATGGCTTGGGCTGGACCCTTTCAGCTCGCCCTGGGCGCGGGCTAGCAGCTTGCCCAGCAGGCACCCGCCTTGTTGCAGGATGTCCTCTGCCACAGTCGCGCCATCGATCCAGCGGTCGCCGTCCTGATAGCCAAGCTCGCTGAGATCGGTTGCGTTGTTGCAGACATCGAGAATCTCGTCCCACACGCTTCCTAGCAGGAGGTCAAACTGCCAGCCGGTAGCATCGCGGCCGAAGCGGTCCTCGCGGATAAAACTCATAAAAACGATTTCCACCGCATTGATGCCGAGATGCTCGGCGATGGCGATCCGCACATCTTCGAAGCGCTCGTCGTGGAGATAAGCCTGCCACTCATCCGGCTCGAGGATTTCGAAATAACGTTCAAAGGCGAATTCGCCGGACCCGAGATCGACGCCGGAGAAAACGTCGAAAAAATAGACAAAGCGGGCGTAGCGCTCCATGAAGCGCTTGATGATGTTTCGCCCTTCTTCGGTGGGAATGTAGTCTTTGGCGTCGCGGATTTGAATCCACTCCTTTACTAACAACCATTCAAGAATCGGCTCTAAGTCTGAGTCTTCGTCCTCCAACCACAGTTGAAAAATCCGTGGGTGGTTGATCATGAATTCCAATAGAAAAATTCCAGCAAAGCGGAGTTTCTGTTCGTCGGAAACCGTCCAAGGAACGTCGTCGATAGCGTCGGGCATGATTTTTAGGAGAAGGTAGCGTCAAGTAGCAGTGCAATTCCAATAGCAGCCGCGCCTTCAATCAGGGCGACGCCCCAGTTGCGGTCGCGGGCGATTTCGTCGTGGAGGCGAGCATTAGGCAGGATGACGAGATCCACCAACCAGCGGCTGCCCAGAAGTATGAGCAGTGAGATGGGAATCCAGATTGCGAGGGCTACCAGCGAGTCTCCGCGGCGAATCTGGCCGGAGATGAGGATGGCGAGGGCTACAAGTGTCGCTCCGAAGGCGATGCCAGCACCTTCATTGTCTCGCTCGATTTCATCATGCACATTGTAACCGCAGGTCCGTTGATAGACTGCGCCCAGAAGTATAAAGCCGAGTTGGCCGATGACAAAATAAACGAGCGTATCTAGAATTTCCATACCGAAGCCGCCGCCGGTGGTGCCGCTGATAGAGGCGGATACGATGAGGGCTGTGCCGATATAGGTGCCTGCCAGAACTGCGCCAGTGCCGACGTTGCGGTCGGTGATAAGCTCCTTGTGAACGTCAAAGCGGTTGAGCAGG
>JANMYL010000263.1:0-2510 GCA_031382045.1 Akkermansiaceae bacterium
CGGTGCTTCTGTCCGCGTGCCGCACAGCTTCATGCAAAACGACTATAAGGGCTACCTCGAAGACCGTCGTCCGAACTCCCAAGGCGATCCGTATCAAATCGCTTCACGGATTCTTAAGACCATCTCGCTCGTCCCAACTCCTTGAGTTAGCCGTCTGAGATCGTCCTGAACGATTCACCCCAAAAAGCCGCATTCCCCACCGGGAAGGCGGCTTTTACTTTTTCCCCACTTGAAAAAATTGTCGCACCTGAGGTAGAAACAACCATGGCTAAAGACCCGACTTCTGGAATGCAAGTGGATCCAAGTACCGCGCCCAAGCCCGGTCATTCCTGCTGCGGTGGAAATCACGCCACAGTCGTACCCGCAGCGGACGCGAAATTTTTCTGCCCGATGTGCCCAGGCCAAGAATCCGCCAACCCCGGCGAATGCTCCAAGTGCGGGATGGCCCTCGAACGGAACCCAACATTCGCCAGCAAGCCCATTTTCACTTGTCCGATGCACCCGGAAATCCGCCAGGACACACCCGGCGACTGCCCAAAATGCGGCATGGCGCTGGAGTCCGTCACGGAAACACCGGACGAGGACGAAAACCCCGAACTCACGGACATGACCCGCCGCCTCAGCATTGGCGCAGTGCTGGCCTTACCCGTTTTCCTCCTGGCGATGGCCCACCTCATTCCTTCGCTCTCATCCCTCGGCGGCGATGCCTCGCGCTGGACTCAATTCATCCTCTCCACACCCGTCGTGGCGTGGGCGGGCTGGCCATTTTTCAAACGCGGCTGGCGCTCAATCGTCAGCCGGAATTTCAACATGTTCACGCTTATCGCCATCGGCGTCGGCACCGCCTACCTCTTCAGCGCAGCAGCGATGGTCGCGCCCGGCATCTTCCCAAAATCACTCGCCACCCACGGCCAAGTCCCCATCTATTTTGAAGCGGCTGCCGTCATCGTTGTGCTCGTCTTGCTTGGCCAAGTCCTCGAACTCCGCGCCCGCAGTAAAACAGGCAGCGCCATCCGCTCCCTCCTCGATCTCGCACCCAAAACCGCCCGGCTTGTCGAAGACGGCAGCGAGCGCGACGTGCCTATAGAATCCCTGCAAACCGGCGCGAAACTTCGCGTCCGCCCCGGCGAAAAAGTCCCGGTCGATGGCACGATCCTCGATGGCCAATCCTCGCTGGACGAGTCCATGATCACCGGCGAACCCATGCCCGTGAGTAAAACCATCGGCGATCCGGTGACAGGCGGCACCCTCAACACCACCGGCAGTTTCATCATGAGCGCCAGCCGCGTCGGCAGCGACACCGTGCTCGCCCGCATCGTAAAAATGGTCGCCGAGGCCCAGCGCAGTCGCGCCCCCATCCAGGCGCTGGCAGACCGAGTCGCCAGCTATTTTGTCCCGGCGGTGCTCGCCATTTCCCTCATTACATTTTTGCTTTGGTCGTTATTTGGCCCCGAGCCTCGCCTCGCCTTCGCCCTTATCAACGCCGTCGCCGTCCTCATCATCGCCTGTCCCTGCGCCCTCGGCCTCGCCACGCCCATGTCCGTCATGGTCGGCATAGGCCGCGGCGCGCAGGCCGGCATCCTCATCCGCAATGCCCAAGCCATCGAGCTCATGGAAAAAGTCACAACCGTCGTGGTGGACAAAACAGGCACGCTCACCGAGGGCAAACCCCGCCTCACCGAAGTCATCCCCGCAGATGGTATGAGCGAAAAAGACCTCCTCCTCGCCGCCGCATCCGTCGAGCAAAACAGCGAACATCCCCTCGCCACCGCCATCCTCAACGGAGCCAAAGAACGCAATATCACACCGCAAGCCGTCACCAACTTCGACTCCATGACCGGCGGCGGAGTGGTGGGTCATTTCGCCGGACGCCAAGTCATTCTCGGAAAACTTGAATTCCTCCAACAACGCGGTGCCACCGGATTTGAAACTCTCGCGACCAAGGCAGCAGAGCTTCAATCCCAGGGCCGCACCGTGATTTTCGCTGCCATCGATGGCCAAGCCGCAGGCATTCTCGCCATTTCAGATCCGATCAAATCCACCACCCCGCAAGCCATTGCGCGGCTCCACTCACTGGGGCTGAAAATCATCATGCTCACTGGCGACAACGAGCGCAGCGCCCAAGCCGTCGCCAAAACTCTTAGCCTCGACCAAGTGAAAGCCGGCGTCGAGCCACACCACAAACATGCATTTATCCGCGAACTCCGCGATCAGGGCCACATCGTCGCCATGGCTGGCGATGGCATCAACGACGCGCCCGCCCTCGCCGCCGCCCACGTCGGCATCGCCATGGGCACCGGCACCGATGTCGCGATGGAAAGCGCAGGCATCACCCTGTTGAAAGGCGACCTCCGCGGCATCGCGCAGGCCATCACACTCAGTCGCGCAATGATGCGAAACATCCGGCAAAATCTCTTCTTCGCTTTCATTTATAACACCCTCGGCGTCCCCGTAGCCGCCGGAATTCTATATCCATTTTTCGGAATTCTACTCAGCCCCATCCTCGCGGG
>JANMYL010000008.1:0-11077 GCA_031382045.1 Akkermansiaceae bacterium
CAGAAGGAAGTGCTCCCCAGCGAGCGAGCAGATGCGGGTCTCCAAGCGGTTTTCCGCGAGGTTTTCCCGATCAAAAGTTATGACGAAGCGATCGAACTCGATTTCGTCACCTACGATATCGAGGATCCAAAAATCACCTCACTCGATTCTCTCCGTAACAGCGAAAGCTTCAGCGCGGCACTTTATGTGACGTTCAAGTTGAAGGATGAGACCGGCACGAAGAAGGAACGCGTCTACATGGGCGAGCTTCCAATGATGACCCGACGTGGCACATTCATCATTAACGGTGCCGAGCGGGTCATCGTTTCCCAGCTCCATCGTTCGCCGGGTATTTGCTTCGAAACTTCGCAGCATCTCAACGGCAAGCTTCTTCATTCTTTTCGCATCATTCCTGATCGCGGCTCATGGCTCGAAGTGCAGTTCGACACGAATGATCTACTCTATGTTTATCTCGACCGCCGCCGCCGCCGTCGTAAGTTCCTTGCCACCACCTTCTTGCGCGTGCTCGGATACCCGACAGACCGCGATATCGTCAGCCACTTCTACTCACCCGAAGCTCTTCCGCTTAGCGAGTCGATGGACGAAGGCGAGCTCGGCCACAAAGTTCCTTTCGAAGACATCCTTGATGGCGAACTAACGGTAGCTAAGGCTTACGAGCCGCTCACGATCGGCATCGTCCGCCAGCTTCTCGCGCTCGGTCACAAGAACGTCGAAGTCATCGACGGTCGTGAGGATGAAATTCTTCTCAAGTCGCTCCGCAAGGACCCGGCGAAAGATGAGGAATCCGCACTCAAGGACATTTATCGCAAGCTCCGCCCTGGAGATCCGCCGACTGCCGCGAATGCTCGCGCATAGCTGAAGCGTCTGTTCTTCGATGCGAAGAAATACGACCTCACCCGCGTGGGTCGTTACAAAATCAACCAAAAGCTCGGCATCCAGGTGGACTCCGACCAACGGATCATGGTTCCCGAGGATTTCCTCGCTGCCGTCCGTTACATTCTTAAGCTGAAAAAAGGCGACGGTGTCATCGACGACATCGACCACCTTGGCTCGCGCCGCGTCCGTGCGGTGGGTGAACTTCTTGCCAACCAGTGCCGAGTGGGCCTCGCCCGCACCGAACGTTTGGTGAAGGAGCGCATGACTCTTTTCGACGTGAACATCGAAGGCATGACGCCGCAGAAACTCATTAACCCGAAGGCGCTCTCTGCCGTCGTGCGTGATTTCTTCGGCCGTTCGCAGCTCTCGCAGTTCATGGACCAAACGAACCCGCTCGCCGAGTTGACGCACAAACGTCGTCTCTCCGCGCTTGGACCGGGTGGTCTCAATCGCGACCGTGCTGGTTTCGAAGTCCGCGACGTGCATCCGTCCCATTACGGCCGGATCTGCCCGATTGAAACTCCGGAAGGTCCAAACATCGGTCTCATCAACTCGATGTGTACTTATGCGCGTATCAACGAGTTCGGATTCATCGAAACTCCTTACCGCCGCGTGGTTGATTCCAAAGTCACCAACGAGATTGAATATCTCACCGCTGACCAAGAGGAAAATTTCCTCATCGCCCAGGCAAACAACCCGATCGACAAAGGTGGCGTTTTCCAAACCGAGCGCATCACCGCCCGTGAAAAAGGCGGCGAGTTCATCGAAGCACTTCCATCGGAAGTTAACTACATGGACGTCTCGCCCAAGCAGCTCGTTTCTGTGGCTGCCGGTTTGATTCCGTTCCTTGAGCACGATGACGCTAACCGCGCGCTGATGGGATCGAACATGCAACGCCAAGGCGTGCCGCTGCTCGTTTCCGAGTCGCCGCTCGTCGGCACGGGTCTCGAAGGCAAAGCTGCTCGGGACTCCCGCGCCGTGGTTGTTTCCGAGGCAGACGGCATTGTCGCCGCCGCCACTGCGGAAATCATCGTCACCACTCCGGACGGCAAGCTCCCTGTTTCCGAGGAAAAATTCCTCAGCGACGCCGAGTCCGTGCGCACCAATGTGGAAAAAGGCATCATGGCCTATCCGCTGCGGAAGTTCATGCGCTCCAACGCTGGCACTTGCATCAATCAGAAGCCAATCGTCAAACTGGGCCAAAAAATCAAAAAAGGCCAAGTCCTCGCCGACGGACCAAACACGGAAGACGGCGAACTCGCCATCGGTCGCAACGTCCTCGTCGCGTTCATGCCCTGGAATGGCTACAACTTCGAAGATGCTATCGTGATCTCCGAGCGCGTGGTCAAGGACGACGTTTACACCTCGATTCACATCTCGGAGTTCGACGTCGCCGCCCGTGACACCAAGCTCGGCCCAGAAGAAATCACCCGCGATATCCCGAACGTCGGCGAAGATGCACTCCGCAACCTCGACCACGACGGTATCATCCGCATCGGCGCAGAAGTGAAGCCTGGCGATATCCTCGTCGGGAAGATCACTCCGAAGTCCGAGACTGAACTTGCTCCAGAAGAGCGACTTCTTCGCGCCATCTTCGGTGAAAAAGCCGCAGACGTGAAAGACACGTCCCTTCGCGTGCCATCCGGCTGCGTTGGAATCGTCCAAGACGTCCGTGTTTCCCAAAGCGGATTCGCCAAGAAGCGTCAGGACAAAGTCGATCCCGTTGAGCTCAAGAAAACGCTCAAAAAGATCAACGACGAGCATAAGAAGAAGGCAGACAAGCTTACTGATGATCTCACCGAGCGCCTCTCCGACATTCTTCTCGGTGAAAAAATCCCGCTCGACGTGGTCAACGCTCAAACCGGTGAAATCATCATCCCGGCCAATCGCAAGATCACCAAGACGTTGCTCCGTAAGCTCGCTTCGGTCCACGACCACATCGAAATAGATCCATCCCCGATCCGTAACAAGATCTTGGAAATCATCACTTCGTTCGAGAGTCGCTTCCAAGAACTTGACACCGAGCGCGAGCGCAAACTCGACTCGCTGGAGTCCGGAGATGAAGTCGATCCTGGCGTCATCAAGGAAGTCAAAGTCTTCATCGCCGCTAAACGGAAACTCTCCGTGGGTGACAAAATGGCCGGTCGTCACGGAAACAAGGGCGTCGTCGCCACCATCGTTCGTGAAGAAGACATGCCTTATCTCTCGGACGGAACTCCGGTCGATATTTGCCTCAATCCGCTTGGTGTGCCATCGCGGATGAACGTCGGACAGGTTCTTGAAACTCACCTCGGCGTCGCAGCCAAGGCACTTGGTTTTAAGGTTGCTACCCCGATTTTCGACGGCATCAAGGAAGACGTCATCTGGGATTTCATGTCCAAGGCCAAGAAGGTCGATGGCGTGAAATTCGTCGGTGACAACGGCGAACTTCGCGAACGCCGCCCGGGCGAGCCCGAAGGCCGCGGTTACACTTGGATCGGCGACGGCAAGGACGGCACGACCGGTGGTAAATCGACCCTGTATGATGGTCGCACCGGCGAGGCATTCCACAACCCGGTCGTGGTCGGCATGATCTACATCTTAAAACTCGGTCACTTGGTTGCCGATAAGATCCATGCCCGCGCCGTCGGTCCATACTCGCTCGTCACCCAGCAGCCGCTTGGTGGTAAGGCGCAATACGGTGGCCAGCGTTTCGGAGAAATGGAAGTTTGGGCACTCGAAGCTTATGGTGCCGCTTACACCCTCCAAGAACTCCTCACCGTCAAGTCGGACGACGTGCAAGGCCGCACCCGGATTTACGAAGCGATTGTCAAAGGTGACAATAACCTCGAAGCCGGAACGCCCGAGTCGTTCAACGTTCTCATCAAGGAAATGCAATCCCTCGGCCTCGACGTCCGTCCGGGTCGCAAGGGCTCGACCCATGGCTCCGGTATGACCGGTGGTCTGGACGACTACTCCTTGGATGACCTCACCCTGTAATTTCAAACGCGAACCCTAACCTGACCTAAACCGTTACTAACAACATGAGTGTCGATACCAACCTTCGCGAACTATTCGGCGTGGACGAGCGCCCGGAGCAATTTGATCAAGTCTCCATCACCGTGGCATCCCCGGAAATCATTCGCTCTTGGTCCAAGGGTGAAGTGAAAAACCCGGAAACCATCAATTACCGGACCTTTAAGCCCGAAAAAGGCGGTCTCTTCTGCGAGCGGATCTTCGGACCCACCCGCGACTGGGAATGTGCCTGCGGCAAATACAAGCGCATCAAACACAAAGGCGTGATTTGCGACCGTTGCGGTGTCGAAGTGACTCTGAGCCGCGTCCGTCGCGAGCGCATGGGCCACATCGAACTTGCCGTTCCTGTCTCTCACATCTGGTTCTACAAGTGCATGCCTTCCCGCATCGGTCTCATGCTGGACATGAGTGCCCGCCAGCTTGAGCGCGTCATTTACTATGAAGACTATGTCGTCACCGAGCAGGGTAACACCGCCCTCGAAGTCGGCCAACTCCTCACAGAAAATGAACTCCGTGAAGCGGAAGACACCTATGGTGACGGATCATTCCAAGCCAGCATGGGTGCCGCCGCGGTTATGGAATTGCTCCGCCAGTGCGACCTTCCTTCACTTATTGTTACACTGGAAGAAGAGCTTGGAACGACCAAGTCTAAGCAAAACAAAAAGAAGCTCTCGAAGCGTCTCAAAATCACTCAAGGTTTCCTCCAGTCGAAATCGCGTCCTGAGTGGATGATTCAAACCGTGCTTCCTGTGATCCCACCGGACCTGCGTCCGCTGGTGCCACTCGAAGGTGGTCGTTTCGCCACTTCCGATCTCAACGATCTTTATCGCCGCGTCATCAACCGCAACAACCGCCTCAAAAATCTCCTGCTCCTCAAAACGCCGGAAGTCATCATCCGCAACGAAAAGCGGATGTTGCAAGAAGCGGTTGACGCCTTATTCGACAACGGTCGCCACGGTCGTGCTGTCACTGGTGCTGGCAACCGCCCACTGAAGTCGCTCTCCGATATGCTCAAGGGTAAGGGCGGGCGTTTCCGTCAAAACCTTCTCGGAAAGCGCGTCGATTACTCCGGTCGTTCCGTCATCGTCGTCGGTCCAGATCTCAAGCTCGGCCAGTGCGGTCTTCCTAAGAAGATGGCTCTTACCTTGTTCGAGCCATTCATCATCCGCCGCCTCAAGGAACTTGGCTACTGCCACACCGTGCGCTCGGCCAAAAAGATGATCGACCGCAAGACCACCGAAGTCTGGGACATCCTCGCGGAAGTTACCAAGGGTCACCCGATCTTGCTGAACCGCGCGCCGACTCTTCACCGTCTTTCGATTCAGGCTTTCGAGCCGAAGCTCATCGAAGGTGAGGCCATCCGTGTTCACCCGCTCGTTTGCACCGCTTACAATGCGGACTTCGACGGCGACCAAATGGCTGTCCACGTTCCGCTTTCAATCGAGGCCCAGATGGAGTGCCGCCAGCTGATGCTCGCGCCGAACAACATCTTCTCGCCCGCATCCGGCCGTCCCGTAACGGTTCCGACTCAGGACATCATTCTGGGCACGTATTACCTGACATGGGCAGGTATCCGCACCGAGAAAGATCGCGAAAAAGAGGAGCACATGCCCCTCTTTGAAAATGCCTCCGAGGTCGAATTCGCCCTCGCTTCCGATAAGATCGACTATCACCAGTGGATCCGCATTCGCAACCCCGACCACGGCAAGAACACGGTCTTCGGCTACAAAGGTGAAGACCTCACGGACAAGGATCGCAAGGAACTCACTCCGCTCCAACAAGCTCTGCGCCAAGGCAAGATCATCGAGACCACACCCGGTCGCGTTCGTTTCAATGAAATCTGGCCTGCGGGCGTCGGCTTCATCAACAACAACGTCGGCAAGAAGCAAATCGGCGACATCATTTGGCGTTGCTATCAAGTTTCCGGCAAGCCGCAAACAGTTCTCGTTCTCGACGAGCTCAAGAACCTTGGTTTCCGCGAAGCGACTCGCTCTGGAACATCGATTGGTATTGTTGATATGGTCATCCCTGAGGAGAAACCCGCCGTCATCAAGGATGCTTACGAGCAAGTGGATAAGGTCACTAAGCAATACCGCAACGGCGTTATCACTGACGGCGAGCGCTACCAGAAAGTCGTGGACGTCTGGACCCAAGCCACCGACACCATCGCCAACGCGCTCTATCGCAAGATTGAGTTCAACGAAGGCAAGAAAAAGGCATCGCCACTCTTCATGATGGTCGATTCCGGTGCACGGGGTAACAAGTCCCAGATCAAGCAGCTCGGCGGCATGCGCGGACTGATGGCCAAGCCATCCGGCGAAATCATCGAACGTCCGATCATCTCGAACTTCCGCGAAGGCCTCACGGTGCTGGAGTATTTCATCTCCACTCACGGAGCTCGTAAGGGACTCTCCGATACCGCGTTGAAAACCGCTGACTCCGGCTACATGACCCGTAAATTGGTCGATGTGGCGCAGGACGTCATCGTCTTCAAACAGGATTGTGGAACTGCCAACGGCATCACGGTGGCTGCCATTTACGATGGTGACGAAGAATCCGCATCGCTATCCACTCGGATTTATGGGCGCGTCTCGTGCGAACAAATCAAGGACCCCGTCTCCGGCGGGATCTTGGTTGAAATCGATGACGTCATCAACGAAGTCCAAGCCCGTTCCATCGAGAACATCGGCGTGCTCAAGCTTAAGATTCGCTCCGTTCTCACCTGCGAAGCCGAGCGCGGTTGCTGTGCAAATTGCTACGGTCTCAACCTTGCGACCGGCCTTCCCGTCAAAATCGGTGAAGCAGTCGGCATCATCGCTGCGCAATCGATTGGCGAGCCCGGCACTCAGCTCACCATGCGGACCTTCCACGTCGGTGGTGTTGCTGCCGCCACGTTCAAACAGCCGATCATTAAGGCCAAGAACACCGGTCGCCTCGTTTACAAGGACATGCGCACGGTGCAAGACGTTGATGGTCACTGGGTGGTGCTCAACAAAAACAGCACTATTTCCATCCGCGACAAGGAAGGCCTCGAACTCGAAAGTCATCAAATCGTTATCGGCTCCGTGATTTCCGTGAAGGATGGTGAAGACGTGAAAAAGGGCGACACCGTCGTCACCTGGGATCCTTACAACGTGCCAATTCTTACCGAGAAAAACGGTAAAGTTGAGCTCCGCGACATGATCTCGGGCATCACCGTTTCCAATGAGACGGACAAGGAGACCGGCAAAAAAGGCATGGTCGTCACCGAGCACAAAGAAGACCTGCATCCGCAGGTTGTTATCATCGACGAGAAGACCAAGGAAATCAAAGCGAGCTACTCCATCCCGGTCGGCGCTCACCTTTCCGTCAAGGAAGGCCAAGTCGTCACTGCTGGAACCCAGATCGCCAAAACGCCGCGCAAAGTGGCCCGCACCAAGGACATCACCGGTGGTCTGCCACGGGTGGCCGAGCTTTTCGAAGCGCGCAAGCCCAAGGATTCTTGCGTCATTGCTAAGATCGAAGGCGCTGTTTCCTTCGGCGGCAACGTCCGCGGCAAGAAAAAGGTCATCGTCACCCACGCCGAAACCGGTGAGCAAGTCGATCACTTGGTCCCGATGGGCAAGCACATCGTCGTAACCGAAGGTGACCAAGTGAAGCGCGGCGATCAAATCACCGAAGGCCCTGTGTCGCCGGAAGATTTGCTCGAAGCATGCGGAGCCCAAGAACTCCAAGAGCACCTCGTCAACGAAGTCCAATCCGTTTACCGCGTCCAAGGCGTGGAAATCAACGACAAGCACATCGAAGTCATCGTTCGTCAAATGCTCCGTAAGGTGAAAATCACCGACCCGGGCGATGCCGATCAATTCCTCTGGGGTGACCAAGTTGACCGCTCGAACTTCAAGCGTATCAACGCCGAGATCCTCGCCAACGGCGGTAAACCTGCTGAAGGTGAGCCAGTCTTGCTGGGCATCACCAAGGCCTCGCTGGAAACCGACTCGTTCATCTCCGCCGCATCGTTCCAAGACACTACTCGTGTTCTTACCGAAGCTGCGACTCTCGGACGCGTCGATTACCTCAGCGGATTCAAGGAAAACGTCATCATGGGTCACTTAATCCCTGCCGGCACTGGATTCTATCATCACCGCGAGGCGGAGTTCGAGTTCACCGTCGAGGAGCCCGAGCCAGTCATCGCGCCGAAGGAAACCTTCGACGACGACGAAGAGGCTGCGACAGCATAATATGTGACACAGGCATTCCTGCCTGTTCTTCAATCAAGCCCCGGCGCGCCTCCCGCGAGCCGGGACTTTTCGCATCTATCACGGAGCATTGGCATTTCAAATTTTGCGTTGAATCTCCAGGAGAATGCGGAAATCCATCACAAATCTCGATAGCGCATCGTGAAAGTGTCCCCGCCCTCGAGCTTGCCGCTTTCAAGCCCCTTATTAAACCAGCGCATCCGTTGCTCCGAGGTGCCGTGAGTGAAGGAATGAGGCACTACCCGGCCTTGGCTTTTTTTCTGAATCGCATCATCCCCGATCGCGTTCGCCGCTCGCATCGCTTCCTCGATGTCCCCGCGTTCCAGATATTGCTTCGAGTGATTTGCCCAGACTCCGGCATAGTAGTCCGCCTGCAGCTCAAGCCGCACTGAGAATTCGTTGTATTCCGGCCGACCCTGCATCGCCGCCACTTTGTCAGATGCCCCCAGCAGTTTTTGAACGTGGTGGCCGACTTCGTGCGCGATCACATAAGCCTGCGCGAAATCTCCTGGCGAGTTGAACGTCTGCGCCAGCTCGTCATAAAAACTTAAGTCGATGTAAACCTTGCGATCTCCCGGGCAATAAAACGGACCCATCGCCGCACTTCCTGTGCCGCATGCCGTCCGGACTTGCCCACGGTAAACCTTCATCGCCGGCAATTCGTATTTCCTTCCATGCCGGGCGAATTCGGCCGTCCAGACGTCCTCGGTGTCGGCCATGACGACTTTGACGAAATCAAAGCGTTCCTGTTCTTGCGGACTCACCTCGACTTGTCGCGAGCTACCCGGCGAGGATCCGCCGTTGATCAGCATGCCCGGATCGACCAATCCCATTTTCCAAAGCACCCCGCCCACCACCAGCGCCGCAAGAATTCCTTTGAAGCCAAAGACCCTACCGATAGTCATCAGCATGCCAATCCCGCCGCCACCTTGGCCGCCGCCGAGTCCCTCGGAGCGCTCTCCCCGCGCGTCCTCCACATTTGTGCTCTCTCTTCTACCTTTCCATTGCATGATCGTAATGAGTTAATCTCAATCAGCTTTTAGTCAGATTCCGATATCTCCACAAGTCTGCAAAATTGAAAGACCAGGGTGCGCCCGGCCATAGTTTGTGCTTTCTCGTGGGAAGCGACGCGGCTACCCAGCACGGGCTGTTTGCGCACTTCCGTATGTCACCACCTTCTCCACTCGACCTTGCCGTGATCGGCGGCGGCGCATCGGGCTTTTTCACCGCGCTCCAATACGCGGAAATAGCGACCGGGAAACGCGTTGCGATTTTTGAAAAAAGCCCGCATTTTCTACAAAAAGTCCGAATCTCCGGCGGCGGGCGCTGCAACGTGACTCACGCGTGCTTCGATCCCCGTGAGCTGGCGAAAAACTATCCGCGTGGCTCACGCGAGCTGCACGCTGCATTTCACCGTTGGCAGCCGAGCGACACCGTGGATTGGTTCGCACGCTTCGGCGTCGTCCTCAAAACCGAGCCGGATGGGCGAATGTTTCCTGCCACGGACAGCTCGGACACCGTGATCCAGTGCTTCCTCAATCGTGCTCGGGAGAGCGGCGTTCCGCTGTTTCCCAAGTGTCCATTAGTCGGCATTGTGCGGCTCGAAAGCGGCGGTTTTTTGCTGCGTTTCGAAAATCTCGTGGAGCCCGTCGAGGCGCGGGCCGTCTGCATCGCCACCGGCTCGCTGAAGGACAGCCCGCTGCTCAGTCATTTGAAAAAACTTGATCAATCCGTCGAGCCGCTGGTGCCCTCCTTATTCGCATTCAACGTCACGGACCGTCGCATCAGCGGCTTAGCCGGAGTTTCTCATCCGAAAGTCGCAGTCCGCCGGGAGGGCTCTAACGCCAGCCAACAGGGGCCGCTGCTTATCACCCACCGGGGCTTCAGCGGTCCGGCGGTGCTGCGTCTATCCGCCTGGGAAGCTCGTGACTTAGCAGCTACGAATCACCATTTTCCCTTCATCATCGATTGGTTGCCCGAGTTGGAAGTGGAGGCTCTCAAATCGCGCTTCGCCGAAATCCGCCAAACTCAAGGTGCGAAACTTGTCCGCAACACACCTATTTCCCCCATTCCCCGCCGCCTGTGGGAGCGCATTGTCGCCTGTTGCGAAATCGAGGATCAGGTGACGTGGGGGCACTTATCCAAAACGGCGAGCCAGCTTTTGCTGAGCGCGCTCAAGTCTGCCCGCTTCGAGGCGCAGGGTAAGACCACAAACAAAGACGAATTCGTCACCGCTGGCGGCATCAAGCGGCCTAGCATCGACTTCCGGACGATGGAGAGCCGGGTCACGCCTGGGCTTTATTTTGTCGGCGAGTGCATTGACATCGACGGCATCACCGGTGGGTTCAATTTTCAAGCTGCCTGGACCACCGCCCACATCGCCGCCAGCGCTGTCGCGAGACTTTAGAGGAATTCATGCCGTGCTCACGCGCATGATATTTAGAACCAGGAGTAGGGGTTTTAATTCCCCCCTAAATCCTCAGGCGCGGCAATATTATGGCGCGCGTTTCGAGGTCTGGTCCAAGCCGAGCGACGGTGGCGCGGAGAGCAAAATGGCGTAAGTGTAATTTCAAGACCGAGGGCTGGAGCCGCTGGCACCCAGCCAAATAAAAGCCCGATCCCCTGTGAGGAGGATCGGGCGATCTTGAGAGAGGTTATCGGGTGGGTGGGTTGGAATCAATCCCATCCACCGCCGCCGCCGCCACCTTTGTAGCCGCCGCCACCGCCGCCGCCTTTGTAGCCGCCGCCGCCACCACCACCACCACCACGGCCGACACCGCCGTAGCCGCCGCCACCACCGCCGCCGCGACGATCACCGCCGCCACCGCCGCCGCCGTAGCCGCCACCACCACCACCACCACGGCGTTCACCGCCGTAGCCGCCACCACCACCGCCGCCGCTGGGACGACCGCCGCCGGGCTTAAATTCTTTAGGCTCAGAGGCGTTGA
>JANMYL010000017.1:0-13836 GCA_031382045.1 Akkermansiaceae bacterium
GCCAGCGCCCAGGCCGCCGGCAGCGCCCAACCATGGCTGACGCCAGAGGGCATTCTGGTAAAGCCCGGCTACAACGAAGCCGATCTCGAAGGCATCGACTTCCTGGAAACCTGGCCAGGCATCGCGCCCTACCTGCGCGGCCCCTACGCCACCATGTATTGCTTCCAGCCATGGACCATCCGCCAATACGCCGGATTCTCCACCGCAGAAGAATCCAACGCATTCTATCGGAGAAATCTCGCCGCCGGGCAAAAAGGCCTCTCCGTCGCCTTCGACCTCGCCACCCACCGCGGCTACGACTCAGACCACGAGCGCGTCGTCGGAGACGTCGGCAAGGCAGGCGTTGCCATCGATTCCATCCTCGATATGAAGGTGCTTTTCGACAGCATTCCGCTCGACAAGGTCTCCGTCTCCATGACCATGAACGGCGCGGTGCTACCCATCCTCGCCTTCTACATCGTCACCGCACTCGAACAAGGCACCACCCTGGACCAACTCGCCGGCACCATTCAAAACGACATTCTCAAAGAATACATGGTGCGGAATACCTATATCTACCCGCCGGAACCCTCGATGAAAATCATCGCCGACATCTTCGAATTCACCTCGCAGAAGATGCCGAAATTCAACTCCATTTCCATCTCCGGCTACCACATGCAAGAAGCCGGTGCCACCGCCGACCTCGAAATGGCCTACACCCTCGCCGACGGCTGGGAATACCTCCGCACCGGCATCGCCGCAGGCATCGACATCGACGCCTTCGCCCCACGGCTCTCCTTCTTCTGGGCACAGGGGAAAAACCACTTCATGGAAGTCGCGAAAATGCGCGCCGCCCGCGTGCTTTGGGCCAAGATCGTCAAAACCTTCAACCCCAAAAATCCAAAATCACTCGCCCTCCGCACCCACTCACAGACCTCCGGCTGGAGCCTCACCGAACAAGATCCCTACAACAACATCTCCCGCACCTGCATCGAGGCTATGGCCGCCACCCTCGGCCACACCCAGTCGCTCCACACCAACGCACTCGACGAAGCCATCGCCCTGCCCACCGATTTCTCCGCCCGCATCGCCCGCAACACCCAGATCTTCCTCCAAGACGAAACCTCGATCTGCCGCGTCATCGACCCCTGGGGTGGCTCTTATTACCTCGAATCCCTCACCCACGAACTCATTCACCACGCCTGGGCACACATCATGGAAGCCGCAGAATACGGCGGCATGTCCAAAGCCGTCGAAGCCGGCATCCCCAAAATGCGCATCGAAGAAGCCTCCGCCCGCCGCCAAGCGCGCATCGACTCCGGCCAGGAAACCATCGTCGGCGTGAACAAATATAGCCTAACCAAAGAAGATCCCATCGACATCCTCGACGTGGACAACACCGCCGTCCGCCTCTCACAGATCGAGCGACTCACAAAACTCCGTGCCGAGCGCGACGAAACGAAATGCCAAGCCACCCTCAAAGCCCTCACCGATTGTGCCGGCGGCCGCGAGGGAAATTTACTCGCCCTCGCCATCGAGTGTGCCCAAGCCCGCGCCTCGCTCGGTGAAATTTCAGACGCCATGGAAGTCCACTTCGGCCGCTACAAAGCCGTCATCCGCTCCATTTCCGGCGTCTATGGCAAGGAATTTAACAACCAAGGCGACATGAAAGACATCCCCGATCTCATCGCACAATTCGAAGCCGCAGAAGGCCGCCGCCCCCGCATCATGGTCGCAAAAATGGGCCAAGACGGCCACGACCGCGGTGCCAAAGTCGTCTCCACCGCCTACGCCGACATGGGCTTCGACGTCGATATCGGCCCGCTCTTCCAAACCCCGGCCGAAACTGCGAGACAAGCCGTGGAAAACGACGTCCACATCGTCGCCATGAGCTCCCTCGCCGCCGGCCATAAAACCCTACTCCCCCAGCTCATCGCCGAACTCAAAAAACTCGGCCGCGATGACATCATGATCGTCTGCGGCGGCGTCATCCCCGCGCAGGACTACGATTTCCTCTATCAAAACGGAGCCGCCGCCATCTTCGGCCCCGGCACCGTCATCCCTGACTCCGCACGCAAGCTCCTCAAGTTATTGCTCGAGCATATAGCAGACTGAGATTGAGCACTGATTTCCGGCCAGCAGGCTGGCTCCGTAAAAGCGGTAGCAGGCTGCAGCACTCCAAACTCACCACCCTCCGCGGCTGACTGCACCCCATAATTACAAACAGCCAAGTGCAGGTCAGGTGAGCCAAAAAAAAGCATTGTATCGTCGCTCTAAGAGCGTCGATGCCAAAGCCCCGCGCGAAGCTCTCTTCCATTCTGATACCTCGTTCGCCTCGACAGTTGCAGACGGCCGCGACAACTCACCCCATACTCATGAACAGCCAAGTGCAGGTCGGATGATGGCGCGAACAATATCACTTGCGAAAAATATAACAAAGAAACCCGTTACTCTCTTATCGTATCCTTCACGCTGCCCAGACAAGAAATTCACATCTACACACCTGTTGCGATTCGGTTACGCGTGCCAATTCCTTTGCCAATCACGCCTTCAACTTGAAACCTCAAAACGGAATGTCGTCGTCGTAGGCTGTCAGCATCACCTTTTTCGCCACCACCTTCTTTCCCCCGACTTTGGCGATGCGGACAAGGATGGTCGAGTTGGATCGCTTTACTTCGAAGAGATCGATGGCTTCGAAAAGATTCACGAGTTTCTTGAAACCATAGGTCCGATGGTCGAACGGACTCTCGTTGTTGATGCGGTTGGTGATATTGGAGAGATTCGCCCAGCCTTCTTCATCGGCGGAGGAGCTTACGGCGCTGCGAAGCGTTTTGATCAGCTTAGCGTTATTCTTTAAGTTCTGGCCTGTCTGGAGATCGGTATCAGCTTTGGGCTGGCCGGGTTTCTCCTTAGTCGCGGTCTTATGCTCCACAGGTTTGGGTTGCTCCAAATAGATAAAGCGGGTGCACGCGGCGATGAAGGGTTCCGGCGTCTTCTGCTCTCCAAAGCCGAAGACTTCCTTCCCATCTTCGCGTAAGCGCTGAATGAGTGGCGTGAAATCGCAGTCCGACGAAACGAGGCAAAAAGTGCTCACCTTTTTCGTGTAGAGGAGGTCCATCGCACCAATCACGAGTGCCATGTCGGTGGCGTTTTTGCCCTTGATGAGGTCGAACGATTGCATCGGCTGGATGGAGTTTTCATGCAGCACCTTGATCCATGGGGAGATGTCTGGCTTTGTCCAATTACCGTATGCTCGGCGGATATTGACCACGCCGTGAGAGGCGAGTTCCGAGAGAATGAATTCGATTTTCGCGGCGGGAGCATTGTCAGCGTCGATGAGCAGAGCAATGCTGTTGGGATGGTTTTCTGTCATTTCAAATCGTGCCAGTGACTAACGTGGCAGGTCCCGCGAAAGAATACAAGCCGATGAACCTACTACCCCGCTTGGAGGAGAATGGGGGGAACTCACCTGCTTCTAGGCTCAGAAGCTCAGTTTCCACAAACTCAATTCCTGAACGCTCAATCGAGGACCAGTGGATCAGCGAATATCGGTGGTCAATGACCGAGGATTCCGAGTATAAAATCCTGTATTCGTTTCCATGAGCCACGCTTCCGAAAAGATGAAAAAACGCCGCACGCTCACGCTCGAAGAATACGAGCGGGGCTTCCTCGCGGCGGATGTCGCGATCCTCTCGCGGGCGATTACGCTGGTAGAGAGCAGTCTTCCCGCGCATGAGGCACTTGCCCAAGAGCTACTCACCCGCCTTCTACCGAGGACCGGAAACTCAATCCGCGTTGGCATCACCGGCGTGCCCGGCGTGGGAAAAAGCACACTCATCGAGTCACTCGGCTGCCAACTCTGCGAGATGGGCCATCGCGTCGCGATCCTCGCCGTGGACCCGAGCAGCAGCATCACCGGCGGCAGTATCCTCGGGGATAAGACCCGGATGCAGAACCTCGTTCACCAACCTAACGCTTACATCCGCCCCTCGCCCTCCAGCGGCTCACTCGGCGGAGTGGGCCGGAAAAGCCGCGAAACCATGCTGCTCTGCGAAGCCGCCGGCTATGATGTCATCATCGTCGAAACCGTCGGCATCGGCCAAAGTGAAATCACCGTCCGCTCAATGGTGGACTTTTTCCTACTCGTGATGCTCGCGGGCGCGGGCGACGAGCTCCAAGGTATGAAAAAAGGCGTCATCGAAATTGCCGACCTACTCGCCGTGAACAAAGCAGATGGAGACAACATCGCACGCGCCAAACTCGCCTGTGCCGAATACAGCCGCGTTCTCCACATCCTCCAACCCGCCACGCCAGGCTGGCAAACCCACTGCACCACTTGCTCGGCGCTGATTCCCGAATCGCTCGCCATGCTATGGGAAACTATTAGAAAATTCAACACCGCCACCCGCGAGTCTGGCGCCTTCGCCGCGCGCCGCAGACATCAGTCCACCGAGTGGATGCACGCCATGATTCGTGAAGAACTCCAACAGCGATTTTTCCGCGACGCGCGCGTCAAACAACTTCTGCCAGAGATTGAAAAGCAAGTCGCTAACCAAACCCTCCCCGCCGCCACCGCCGTCAGGCGCATCATGGAATCCTTCGAAAGCCCTCATCCAAAAAATTAACCAACCTAACCATAAGCAATCCCACCATGAAACCAGTCACCTTCAACAACACAGTCCTCCGGGACGGTCACCAATCTCTCGCCGCCACCCGCATGACCACCGCTCAGATGCTCCCTGCGGCTCCGATTCTCGACGAGATGGGCTTCAGCGGACTTGAAACCTGGGGCGGTGCCACCATCGATTCCTGCCTGCGCTACTTGAATGAAAACCCCTTCGACCGCCTCCGCGCCCTCAAGAAAGCCGCACCGAAAACGCCGCAAATCATGCTCTTGCGCGGCCAAAACATCGTCCAATACACGAGCTTCCCGGATGATGTCGTCCAAGCCTTTGTCCGCGCGGATGCCGACGCCGGGCAAGATGTGTTCCGGATTTTCGACGCGCTCAACGACACCCGCAACCTCAAGACCTGTATCGATACGGTGCTCGATTGCAAAAAGCATGCCCGCGGAGAAATCTGTTACACCACCAGCCCGGTTCACACCATCGAAGCCTTCGTGAAAATGGGAATCGAATTGGGAGAAATGGGCTGCCACTCCATCGGCATCAAAGATATGTCCGGTATCATGACGCCCAAAATCGCTTACGATCTCGTCAAGGAGCTCAAGCGCAAAGTCGGGCTGCCTATCACTCTTCACACCCACGACACCGCGGGCCTCGGTGCCGCCGCCTACCTTGCCGCCATCGAAGCCGGCGTGGACACCGTGGAAACATCCATAGCTCCCTTCGCCAACGGCACCGGCCAGCCAGACACCGTGCGTATGCTCGCCCTGCTTGAAGGAAATCCCCGCCGCCCGGACTTCGATCCTGCGAAACTCCAAGAACTCCGCTTGCACTTCGAGGAGGTCTATCAGCAGCTCTCGAAATTCACCAGCCCCGCCAACGAGCGCGTGGACTCGGACATCCTCGTCTTCCAAGTCCCCGGCGGCATGCTCTCGAACTTCCGCAACCAACTCGCAGAACAAGGCATGGCCGACAAGTTCGACGAAGTTGTCCGCGAAATCCCGGTCGTCCGCGAAGCACTCGGCTGGATTCCCCTTGTCACTCCCACTTCACAGATCGTCGGCACACAAGCGATGATGAACATCAAGTTCGGCCGTTGGAAAATGATCTGCCAGCCCGCGCAGGATATCGCACTTGGCAAATATGGAAAAGCCCCCGGCCCGATCAATCCAGAGATTCTCGCCCTTGTCGAAAAGCAAACAGGCCGCAAAGCCATCACCGAGCGCCCCGCCGACTTGCTCCAACCCAGCCTCGAAGGCTACCGCAAGCAATGCGCGGAAAAGAGCTTGCCCACCGATAATGAGACCGTGGTGCTCTTCGCTATGTTTCCCCAACAGATCGAAGCATATATCAAAGGCACTCCGGCACCGGAAATAAAAGCAGCACCCACCAAGCCCGCTGCCGCCGCTGCACCGTTAGTATCACCGCCGCAGCCCGACGCCAACGTTATCAGTCGCAACCAAATGATTCTGACAATCGACGGCAATCGACATGAAGTGACCGTGGAAAAACTATCTAGCTGAACTGTTCCAAATCACTCAAGATTGCTTCGAAGGTGAGCAAAGCTCGACGATGATTCCGTCTCTATCGCGGACAAATGCCACAATCTGTCCCCACGGTTTTGCGACCGGCGGAGCTGCGGGAATTGCCCCGGCAGCAAGCGCCCGGTCGTAGGCGACTTGCACATCATTCGTCGTAAAGGCCACCTCAAATCCCGCGGGTGGGCCAGATAGATTATGCTCACGAAATCCGCAAGGCAGGTTCGATTTCGCCAAGCCATAGGCGGCGAAAGAAAGCGTGGTGGACCCCGTGTCCATCTCCGCATACAAACCAGCCTCATGCACGAAACGACGTTTCAAACCGAAAGCTTCTTCATAAAATGAGATCGATCTTAAAACATCTTTCACATAGAGAATCACGTAACCGAGTTTCATGAATGAGAGTAGCGATCAAGCACTCGCCACGACAAGCAAACTCATCTTAAAATTGCACTGAGCTATCATTCATCTGGCTTCCCGAGAACGATCAAAATAACAGACGGCACTGACATCGGTTTCTCTACGAGCAGATCCTGCAAGAGATTCTGCAACCAAGGCAGCGAGGCAGAAATGCTTTCCACGACCAGCGAGTAATCCCCGCCTTTGCCGATGACACGGTAGCGCTCAATCCGGATCATCACAGGAACCGCTTCTCCCTCCAACAAGAGCTCAGCAGAAATCGTTTTATCGCGGCTGCGGATCTGCAAGTCAGTGAGTTTTCCGTACCGGTCGAGGCGCGACGCGAGAAAGGACTTCGCCGCAGTAGAAGTGAGTGTGTCTTTAAGGCCGCTGAACATGAGACCCCAAGCTACCCGCATCGCCGGATTTAACGCAATAAATAGTAATCGCAAACGCCCACGCAAATACCCACCCGTTCACTAGACACCGCACCCAGCCCATTCGCGTCAATTGGCGTTCATTCGCGGTTTGCAACCCCTCGAATTCTTGCGGTTGCTCCCTAAATTGACCGCCGCAGGCTCTGCGTTTTTGTTCGATTGCGTGATGAAGAAGAGCTCCGCACCACATGGAGCAGAGCATCCATCCCCCACAGCGGCAGCAGAGCGTGCCGCACTCCGGAGTGCGCGAAGCTCTGCTCGCGCCCACGGCCGCTCCGGCTCTGCCGGATGAGGTGCGGAGCGTCTTCCCGCGTCACGCACTGCGAAGAGGAAGAGCTCCGCCCCACATGGAGCAGAGCTCAATCCCCCACGGCGGCAGCAGAGCGTGCCGCACTCCGGAGTGCGCGAAGCTCTGCTCGCGCCCACGGTAGCTCCGGCTCTGCCGGATGCGGTGCGGAGCGTCTTCCCGCGTCACGCACTGCGAAGAGGAAGAGCTCGGCCCCACATGGAGCAGAGCATCCATCCGCCACGGCGGCAGCAGAGCGTGCCGCACTCAGGAGTGCGCGAAGCTCTGCTCGCGCCCATGGCAGCTCCGGCTCTGCCGGATGAGGTGCGGAGCGTCTTAAAGTCAAAGATCACAGAGGATGGCGGATGGAGCAGAGAAAGACGCCAAGAACCTGCTGCTGAAGACTTCATTTCTTCCAAGCAAGTTAAACTTGAGCGATACATCGCCACCAACCCACGCTTCCAATTGCTTTCCCCGAGTTGTTTTGAACGACGGACTTACAAAGCTTCACTTGATGACTGCCAATTGCAACCGGCTGCTTGCAGGTCGAGCGATGCCGGTCTATGAGTCAGCGCAGATGCCATTTCTACTTGAGAGTGATTATCAGCCTGAGGGAGATCAGGGGCAGGCGATCGCCAAGCTCTCAAAATCCTTGGCTACAGGGAACCGGCACCAAACCTTGCTCGGCGTGACGGGTTCGGGAAAAACTTTCACGATGGCGAACCTGATCAAAAATCACGGCAAGCCGACTCTCATCATGAGCCACAACAAGACGCTTGCGGCACAGCTTTACTCGGAATTTAAAAATTTCTTCCCACATAACGCGGTCGAATATTTCGTCTCCTACTTCGACTACTATCAGCCGGAAGCTTACATCCCACGCAGCGACACTTATATCGAGAAGGATTCCGCGATCAACGACGAGATCGAGCGGCTGCGCTTAAGCACGATGGGCTCGCTGCTGACGCGGCAGGATACCATCGTGGTGGCCTCGGTTTCCTGCATCTACGGCTTAGGCTCCCCAGAGGACTATCAAAATATGATGGTGCCCATCCGCACCGGGCAGAAACTCACGCGCGAGGAATTCCTCAGCTCACTGGTAGGCATGCTTTTCGAGCGCAACGACATCGCCTTCGGTCGCGGAAAATTCCGGGTGCGCGGCGACGTGGTGGAAGTCCATCCGGCGTATCTCGACGAAACCGCGATCCGGGTGGAATTCTTCGATGACGAGGTCGAGCGGATCACGAGCATCCATACGCTGACGGGCCATGCGATCGAACGCTTGGAGTCGCACACATTTTTCCCAGCCAAGCAGTTCGTGACGCCCGGCGACAAGATGAAGCGGGCGATACTCGCGATCCGCAAAGAAGCAGACGAACAAGTTACGATTTTTGAAAAGGCGGGAAAATTAATCGAAGCGCAGCGGCTGCGAATGCGCACCGAATATGATTTGGAGATGATGGCTGAAATGGGATTTTGCCAAGGTATCGAGAACTATTCCCGACATATCACAGGCCGGGAGCCGGGTGCCCGGCCGCACACACTGCTGGACTTTTTCCCCCGAGACTTCCTGTTACTGGTCGATGAAAGCCACGCCACGATCCCGCAAATCGGCGGGATGTATGAGGGCGACAAGAGCCGCAAGACGGTGCTCGTCGATCACGGTTTCCGGCTGCCAAGTGCGCTGGATAACAGGCCGTTACGCTTCGAGGAATTCATGCAGATGACCGGCCAGCGCGTCTATGTTTCAGCCACGCCGGGACCATTTGAGATAGTCAACTCGCGCCCGGAGAATCAAACTTTCATCCCGGTGAAATCCAAAACCGCAGAGGGAAATATTCCACTGTTTGATTTCAAAAAAATCAAAGCCAAGCCGAGCGGAAATGAAGAACCCATCGAGAAATTTGAGCCTGCCCGGCGCGGCACACCGCTCGTGGTGGAACAAATTATCCGGCCCACGGGCCTGCTCGATCCCATCTTAATCCTACGGCCGCTGAAAGGCCAAATCGACGAGACCATCGAACTCTGCCGCCAGCGCGTCGAGCGCAACGAGCGCGTGCTGGTCACCACGCTCACCAAAAAAACCGCGGAGGATCTCGCAGAGTATCTGACAAGCACCGGCCTAAAATGCCGCTACCTCCACTCCGACATCGATACCGTGGAGCGCGTGGAAATTTTGCGTCAGTTGCGGGCGGCCACGTTTGATATTTTGATAGGGATTAACCTTCTGCGGGAAGGACTCGATTTACCGGAAGTCTCGCTGGTTTGCATCCTCGATGCGGACAAGGAAGGATTTCTCCGCAACGAGACTTCTATGATCCAAACCGCCGGCCGCGCCGCCCGCCATATCTGCGGGGAGTGCGTGCTTTTTTGCGATAAAATCACGGATTCCATCCAAGCGCTCATCGACATCACGGACTATCGCCGCAGCCGCCAACAGGCGCATAATGAAAAGCACGGCATCACCCCGCAAAGCGTGAAACGAGCACTGCAGCACAGCCTCCACACTCACGAACACGCACAGGAACACGCCGACAAGCTCGACAACTCGCTCGTCGCCGATGATGTGACAATCTACGACAAACAGCGCGTCATTTCCGAGCTGGAAGCGGAAATGCGCGAGGCATCGTCGCGCTTGGAATTCGAGCGCGCAGCGCATCTTCGAGACCAGATCGCGTCATTGAAGAACGACTCCCCCGCCCCAACGCTGAAGCCAGTGAAATACCCCGCCGGTAAAAAAGGGAGACCTAGAAAAACTCCCGCCAAATGAACATCGACTTGGAAATTATCAATCTCACCTGCATGACATCGTGGAGGCTGACACTTCGCTGAAAAAATTTATTCGAATCCTCAAAGTTTCACGCTAGAACAAGCCAGAAACCTTCGTTTACATCATCATGCCACGCATCACGATCACCGTTCCGGAAAAAAACGCTCAGCCCTACCGCTTCCAACTGGACCGCCAAACGGTCACCATAGGACGCGGCAGCGACAACGATATCGTAATCGAGTCCGGCTCAGTCTCGGTGCATCACGCGGAAATGCGCAAGATCGAGGGCGGCTATGAATTGCACGACGTAAGCTCGACAAATGGCATCAAACTCGACGGCATTCGCCACCAAATGATCCCGCTGCGCAGCGGTGCGACAGCAAAAATCGGCGACGTCCCCTTTGATTTTGTACTCAGCGATGAAGAGTCTGAGGCGCTTGCCCGTGAAAAATCGCCCAAACTCTCGCCGGTCATGCGCGAGGCCGAACTGCCGAAGCCCACGCCAACTTACGTTCCGGCCGCATCCAGTGGCGGAGGCGCTAGTGCTAACGTCCTCTTCCTGATTCTCGCCGCAGCAGCGTTTTTTGCAGGAATGGCCGTGCGCTATCAAAAAGAAACACAGCAATCATTGATCGAGGCCATCCTAGCCAACAAAGCCACTGCAGCACCGCCGGCTCCCGCGAAATAAGGCCTGCGCCTTGCCGAGATGGGTTCTATAGCGGCAGCGCTTCGTAAGCATTCAGATTGTTGCTTTGCTTGCCGGTGATGCAGTCACCCGAAATCTGATTTTCATTACGCCGAGGACGAAGGCGGTTAATTTCCAGGAAAATCACGTGCATGATGAGACGGATCATGGTTTCAACCCTCCAGTGAAAGGGCGCGCGGTGCAACTGGACGGGCTGAGGGCGATCGCAATGTTGGCGATCTGCTGGGACCACTGGTGTCCAGATGGCTGGCCGCGAGTGTTTCCATTCGAGCTATTCCTGTTCTTTTTTCTGGTTCTGACGGGCTATCTGATCACCGGTTCGCTGCTGCGCGAGAGAGACCGCAGCGAGGCGCGGGGCGGAGCGTGGAAAGCGGCTGGGCTAAAAAACTATCAAATTCGGCGCGGCTTGCGGATTCTCGCACCCTACTACGCAGCACTCGCCCTAGCATGGCTCGTCCGTGCGCCGGATGTTATCGGGGTGGGAATGCCATGGTATGTCTTTCACATTTCAAACATCCACATGGCCTTCCTCGGATACTGGCCAGAGGGGACCAACCATTTCTGGTCGCTGGCCATCCAGCAGCAGTTCTATTTAATATGGCCATTCGTGATCTGGTTCCTGCCGCGGAAATGGCTGGTGCCTGCGGTTATTGTTTTTACCTCGATCGGCCCGCTGACACGGATGTTTCATGACAGCTTCGTTCCGTGGTGCGCTTGGCCACAACTATTGACGTGGGCAACCTTCGATTATTTCGGCATCGGCGGGTTGCTTGCCCTCGCCGTGCATCGTGGGATGTCATTGGAAAGCCCGAGGCTGCGCGCGCTAGCAGTGTGCGCGCTTGGCGGTTATCTCGGAATTATAGGAACTCACGCGCTGGGCTGGCCCACGTTCGGGCTACGCGCGTTTCAACAAACACTGTTAGCAGTCGCGCTGTGCGGATTGATCGCCACTTGCTCGGTAGGATTCTCTGGAATCACTAAAAAACTGCTGGAAACCCCGGTGCTTCAGCGGATCGGCGCGCTTTCCTACGGGATCTATCTATTTCACAATCTCGCGCCGCTGGTGGTCGGGAAAATTTTCTGGTTTCTCTGGAGTAAGCCCTTCGATTCAGAACTCGGCGCGCTTTTCAGAATAGCCATCTTCGCGGCAGTCACCTGGGGGTTGACGCTCGCCTCGTGGCGCTGGATCGAACAACCACTGCAGGGATTGCGCGCCAAACTCGCACCACGCTGAAAAAAGCTCGAAGTTGACTTGAGACAAGCATCACCTTCCGCACAAAACTCGACATTTTCCCTAAAATTACCCACCGTCCCAGCTCGCCCGAATACACCCGAGTTTGTAACGCCGCTTCTTCATCAGACCTGCCTAAAACTGAGCTCATTCCGCGACACTCGTCTCTATCATCTATCTATCACCACTCGATCTATCATGGCTTCCTCTTTTCTCCCAAAACCTTTTGCCCACAACTACGAAATCGCCCCCGAATACGCTAAAAGCGCTGTCTATTTCTCCTGCGAATTCGCCATCGACCAGAGCTTTAAAATCTACTCCGGCGGTCTAGGATTCCTCGCAGGTTCGCACATGCGCTCCGCAGCGGACCTCCGCCAAAACCTCTGCGGCATCGGCATTCTCTGGACTTACGGCTACTACAACCAAGCCCGCGGTGAGGACCGCGAGCTCGCTATCCAGTTCCGCAAAAAGGAATACGCCTTCCTCCAAGACACTGGCATTCGCTTCACCGTCCCTGTCCACGGCCACCAAGTTTGGGTCAAAACCATGTTCCTGCCCGGTGACATCTTCGGCACCGTGCCTATGTTTTTCCTAAGCACGGATGTGGAAGAAAACGACAGCCTCTCCCGCGCCATCACCCACCGGCTTTACGACCACGACCATCTCCGCAGGATCGCACAATACATCATCCTCGGAGCCGGCGGCGCACGCCTGCTAGATGAACTCGGAGTGGACCCGGCCGTCTGGCATCTCAATGAAGCCCACGGCCTCTCCGCTGCCTTCCACCTGTACGAGAAACACCGTAGCTTGGAGGAAGTGAAAAAGCGCCTCGTCTTCACCACCCACACGCCCGAGGAGGCCGGAAACGAAAAACACGCCTTTCACCTGCTCCGCGACTTCTCGTTTTTCGGCAACGTCCCCGAGCAAGAAATCCGCGAAATCACTGGTATCCACGGCGACGAGTTCAACCACTCTCTCGCCGCCCTCCGCCTCGCTAACATCGCAAACGGTGTCTCCAAGCTCCACGGCGAAGTCTCCCGCCAAATGTGGAAGGACTCTCCAGACATCTGCGAAATCACCCACATCACCAACGCCCAAAATAAAAAATACTGGGCTGACCACGGCATCGAACACGCCCGCAGCCGCGGCGACCTCGTCGAGCTGAAACACCGTAAACGCGAACTGAAGGAGCGACTCTTCCGCGTCGTCGCCGACCAGACAGGCAAGCTCTTCAAGCCCGACGTGCTGACCCTCGTCTGGGCTCGCCGTTTCGCTGGCTACAAGCGTCCGGACCTCATCGCCCGCGACATCCGTCTCTTCCGCGAGCTTCTCCAGAATAATAAATACCCCGTCCAAATCATCTGGGCTGGCAAACCGTATCCCTTTGACTACTCCGCGATCGACACCTTCAACCACCTCATTCAAGTCACCAAAGACTACCCGAACGCCACCGTCCTGGTCGGCTACGAACTCGAACTCTCCCGCTTCCTCAAAAACGGCTCAGATATCTGGCTCAACAATCCAGTCGTCACCCGCGAAGCCTCCGGCACCTCCGGCATGACCGCCGCCATGAACGGCTCCGTCAACCTCTCCACCTACGACGGTTGGGTCTGCGAATTCGCCGAAGACTCAAAAAACTGCTTTATCATCCCGCCCGCCGATCCGTCACTCAACCACGAAGACCGCGACCGCCACGACCAGCTCGGTTTCTACAACTTGATGCACGAGAAAATCCTCCCCCTCTACTACGACCGCCCAGACGAGTGGAACAAGATCGCCCTCAATTCCATGAACGACGTCGTCCCATTCTTCGACGCCGACCGGATGGTGGACGAGTATTATAAAAAAATCTATCGCTGAAGCCC
>JANMYL010000025.1:0-7493 GCA_031382045.1 Akkermansiaceae bacterium
CGTATCTGAAAAATCATGCCCCCAAGTGCCGACAGCACTTTGCCCGCGTGCGATTTCCAGCGCGAAACGTTTCATCCCGGGCATCACCGACGGGTCGCCGGTGGCCGTCAGGTACTCGCTGAGAAATGCCAGCACGTAGCCGTAATGCCACGAGACAAAGTTAGTGCTCGTGAAGTCTGCTGCCCATTGCGCCTCCTTCTTGACGAGAGGCAGGTAATCCTTGTTTCCGCTGGCGAGCAGCGCCAGAGCATTGAGTGGGCGGGTGATGGGATTCACGCCCTTGGCGTAATCTGGCTTGTCCATCCGCTGTGCGAGCGAAGCGCAGCCCATTTCGAAAATACGCTTCGATTTAGCGCACGCATACGGCGCCGTGGCGCTGTAACTGCCGAGCACCGTCAGCTTCATTTCCACCGCCTCCGTCTTCCCGGCACGCCAGCGCAGCACGGGCAGCTTGCCGCCGCCGGTTTCCGATTCCGCCGTCGCGATGGCATTGGCAAACTGGATCCGCGCATCGCCGGAAAAGGAATTCCCGCCCACGCCGAGGATGACATCGCCGATGCTCAAAACAGCAGACGCCGGCGAGTCTTTGGCCACCTCCGTCACCAGAATCTGCCGCGCCTCCTGTGAGTGGCCGTTGGCCGTGAAAATCCATCCACGTGCGCCCGTGGGCCCGAGTGCCCAGTCGTGCGGCGCATCCTTCGCTAAAGTGTCGCCGTTCGTGAAGTCTGGCATCGCCAGTTTGTCTTCTGTGGGCGCCGCTAGAGCCGGACAGGCTGTAGTGATGATCGCAGCAAGAGCGAAATTACGAAATATGATTTTCATGGTCAGTGACTCAGTGTGCTTGTTTATTTATGATCTGCAAACGACTTAAAATCGGTGCTAGATCGGTCGCAGTCTGCTCTGGCCACAGCGCGCGAGATGTGAAAATGGCAGTGTCGAGGACGCGGTGGCATGGGCTCTGTGGAGTTTCTGGAATCGCGGCGATGGCAGTGCGGAGGATTTGCTTGGCCATGGCACTGTTAGCGTGGAGATTCTCGATCACGGTCTCTACCTCTACGGCGGCTTCGCCCGTTTTCCAGCAATCATAGTCTGTCACGAGAGCCAATGTTGCCGCTGCGATTTCTGCTTCGCGGCAGAGTCGGGCTTCCGGGCCGTTCGTCATGCCGATGATGTCTGCGCCGATCACGCGGTGAAAATTCGCCTCAGCGCGGGTCGAGAATGCTGGGCCGTTCATGCAAAGATACGCACCGCCGTCGTGGACCTTCGGCGCGAGCAGGCGCGCGGCGGCGAGTAAGATTTCTCGAAGCTCCGCGCAATAAGGGTCGGCGAATCCAATATGCGCCGCGATGCCATTTCCGAAAAACGTATGCTTGCCTGCGGTACCCGTGCGGTCGATCAACTGATCCGGCACGACGATGTCGCGCGGCGCGAGCTCCTCGCGCAAACTGCCAACCGCGGTGACGGAAATCACCCAGCGCACGCCGAGCGAGCGCAGCGCCCAGATGTTTGCGCGGTGATTGATTTCGTTAGGCATCAGCCGGTGCCCTACGCCGTGGCGCGGCAGGAAATAAACCCGCCGCCCACTCATGCGACCGCTGACTAACTTGTCTGACGGATCGCCGAATGGCGTGGTGACCACTTGCTCCGAGATTTCCTCGAATCCCTCCATTTCATATAGTCCGCTGCCGCCGATGATTCCGATGGATGGCTCTTTCGTTAGTGATGAATTCATAGGATCTCAGTTATGCGGTGCTGCGTGCAAAAAGACCAAATCAGCCACGGCGGATTTTTGAGCCGTCGAAAAGGATGATCATCCGGCAAACTCGCTTTTCACGTGTTTCAATCTTGCCGGTGGTTAGATCAAAGCGCGTTGGAATTTCCTGCCGATGGATGTCCACACTGGCGCGGAATCCGCGCTCGGAAAACACGTCAATGAGAATGGCGATAGCCACAGGATCTTCGAATAGTGCGTCCTCGGTGTTGATCATCGCCCGCCCGCTGATGGCGTAACGCTTGATGATAGGCATCATTTTCCCCTGGATGAAATCAATGACAGAGTGGAGCAAGTCCGGGCATTCGATCTGATAGCTGTCCAGCCGATTGACCAGTTCTTGGCGTGCTTGCAGGACGATTTCATCC
Source organism: Akkermansiaceae bacterium (assembly GCA_031382045.1). Lineage (GTDB taxonomy): Bacteria > Verrucomicrobiota > Verrucomicrobiia > Verrucomicrobiales > Akkermansiaceae > Luteolibacter. Next base: position 2,140 of record JANMYL010000025.1, read on the forward strand.
GCCAGCGGGATGTAGCGCAGGCTGTCGTAGGTGAGGGGATCCAGTTCGAGCGAGCTTTGATAAGCTAGCTCGTTGATGATGTTCTGTTGGACAATTTCAATCGGCGCTTGGGCGTTGATGAAATGGTAGTGGAAGATTTGCTTGAGAGAGACGAGTGCGTCGTAGGTTTTCTCCTTGAACGTGCGGTAGCGGTTGCGGGCAAGTTCGGGATGGAAGTCGGTGTTGCGCTCTTCTTCCAACTCTCCGACGCCGGACACGCGGATTTCCGCATTACGGGCGAGCGCTTCCCGCCCGCGTTTGAGCTGGCGGGCGATACTTTCCACCTCGTCCACAAAAAGCACCATGATGTGGAATGTCGGTTGCCGGAAATGGAGAGCTTTTGGCGTGCCCGAAAACTCGCGGTGCAGCTGGACCATTTGATCGTAAAACATCTTGAGACACTCGACCTGCACGGTGGTGCGCGGGAAGCCATCAAGCACGACGCTGTCCCGGAACTGCGGCTTGAGAAGTTCATGAAAGAGCAGGCGCAGGACTTCCTCATCACCGACCATGCCTCCGCCGGCCTTGATCTTCCGCGCTTCAGGGGAATCCAGCAGTTGGCTGATCACGATGGGAGCGGCAGTGATGCCGCGGACCCGGCAGATGAAGGCAGTGTTCGTGCCTTTACCGGAACCTGGCGCACCTCCTAGCAGAATCAGTTCTTTTGGAAAAAATAGATTTTCCCGGCCTATTTCTTTCTCCAGTCCTTTCCAAACTCGGTTAAAAATCAGCTGGGCGTCCTTGATCTCAAGATCGGGACTGAGGGTGGCTGAGGTGGGTTGATTTGGATGCACGGGCAAAATCTAGGGTCAATTTTTTGAATGAACGATTCGAAATTCGGATGGATTTTAATTCGCAATCTCGCCCTGTTATTTTACCTGTTCAATGCCATCAGGCAAGGTGATGGTGGATCTCACAGCGCCGTCGGCCTGCTTGTCGTGGCGGACTTTGATCGCCCCCTTCGGTGTCGGATAAGTGCCCTCTGCCCAGGCAAGGCGACCGAGATGTGGGGTAATTTTTACCTTCGCGCAGCCGGGAGCGACAGGTGTGACGCCAAGGACGTTCTTACTCAGCCAAGCCGTCGGTCCACCGGCCCAGCCATGACAGAAACTGTGGCGGAATCCGACATAACAGTGCGCCCCGAAGTCACCGTGGAGATCCTTTTTGCCGGGCGCTACGAGCTCATCGATACGACCGGTATTTTCCGTCCAAGCGAGATCGAAGTCTTCCCAGAAAGTGGTAGCCCCATAGTCGAGCATCCCGCCCCAGTATTGGCTGATGAAGTCGAGACCGGTGTCGATGTCGTTAGATTTTGCAAGGGCGTTTAGGACATAAAATCCGTAGAAGGTGCTGAGGTCTTTAGGGCCATCTTTTTTGAGGACATTTGTCGAAACTTCTGCCGGATCGCGGAAGCCTGCCAGAGCAAGCAGGGCGGCGGGTGATTTGCGCCCACTCGATGCTGGGACATGCTTGCGAAGGCGCAGCGCGGTGTCGGCGCAGAGCTTCGTGGTTTGCTTGTCGCCAAGGATTTCGCTGAGCCGTCCGCCGCTTTCCATGGTCATGGTGATCATCGCCTGAAGACCTTCATGCACCGCCGTTTTATTTTCAAAAGTCGGCCAATCGAGGAAACGCATGCCATCGAGCGTTTCCTTGCCATCAGCATCAACGAAGGTCGCGAGGCGTTTGAGTAGCGCGGATAGGTAGGTTTGCTGCTGCTTGAGATAGTCGAGATTTCCGTGATGGAGATACCATTCCTCGTGAATCAGAATCCACCACATTGAGTAAGAACTGATGCCGTTCATCCAAGCGGTGACGGGTGTGATATCACGAGTCATGTCGAGGCTCTTCGGGACGACTTCATTGTAGCCGAAAGTGCAGTTGATCACGCTAACTTCCGGGTGCATATCGCCGAGCCAGACAAGACGGTCGCGCTTGATGCCGTCCCAGAGGAATTCCTGCATGTTGAGATGCACCGTGTAAGCGCCAGTCTCCCAGATTTTGTTGAGGCGCTCGTCGGAGCATTTGAAAGAGCCGATGTAGGGAATATCCCGCAAAGTAAGGACGGCGCGGACTTGGCTGAGCTCGACGTCGATCTCAGGGTCGGCATTATCAATCCGCAGAAACCGGAAACCGCTCGGGCCGACGGTGGTTTTCCCGAGCCATGGGAGTTTGATAGTTTGATCGCGTAGGGCGTGGTCATTTTGGGCACCGCGCTCGCCAAGATCGACCATAGTTTCGGCCACGGACTCGCCGGTGCGGATGCGGACAGAGGGCATTTCCTTACTCTTTGTTATAGGAGTGAAAAGCTCGACCGAGCCGGCGATTTCGACACCGAAGTCGATGACAATTCCCGAGCCGGGCTTTATCACAAGCGGCGGTAAGGGCTCGATGAGCACCGCTTGACCGCTGTGGGGCTTGAGCAAATTTTCCGAATTTTTAACGCCTTTGTCGGAGGTCCAGACGATGCGCTTCGGCTGAATGACGTATGAGGTCAGTGCGCTTTTTTCAGCTAACGGCTCAAGACTGGGAGGAAGCGCATGACAAGGTGCGAGCGAGCCGCAAATAAGAACGGTCATTAAGCAGAAGTGGAATTTCATCGAATGGGCAAGGTGAGTAAAAACAAAAATCCCGCGGTCGCCCGCAGGATTTAAAAGCCGTCAAACCGTGATCAATGACCACCACCGGAACCCTTGATGTAGGTGCCGATACCGATGACAATCGTAGAAATAATCAGCGTCAAAATACCGCTGCAAATCAAGCGATGTGCTTTCTTGCTAGAGCCTTTCCATTCGTGGAAAATCCAGCCCCACATGGTGCTGAAGATGATGATGCTGGCCATGTGCAAGGTCCACGAGGCAAAGCCGAACTTACCCATTTGCGTCTCGCCCATGGTGTAGAAGAAAAACTGGAAATACCAAGTGGTGCCGGCCAGCGCCGAAAATAAATAATTCCCAATCATCGGGATTTTCAAATCACTCTGCGCAGGAGTGGGAGAGCCGGAGGATGATCCACCACCGTGTTCGCCGCCGGAAGCAGTCAGGCCAGCGTGCTCGGCACGGGCGTGTGAGGCCAGATATTGATAGCCAGTCCGGTTCTTGATATTTAGCCCGACACACCAGACGAAGTTAGTGGCGAAACCACCGAGCATGACGACGATCAATTTCGGAAGCCCGCTCCAGATAACAGAAGTTCCTGCCGCGACGGATGCTTCGCCGATTGGATTTCCTGCAGTCAGGCCGAAACTGAAGCAAGCACTCATAATTCCGGAGAAAGTCGCCACGAGGATGCCTTTTTTGAAGCTGAACTCGGCGATGGCCTTTTTCTTATCCTCCTCGGACATTTCCTTCTCCTTCGTCGCGCCGGCAAGCGCGGCGATGAAGATTCCCAACAAGCAAATCCCAACACCTAGCAATGTCACTTGTCCCGCCGTGCTTGAGGCGATTTGAGTGATTGTTTCCGGCACGGGGATGGCTGGGAAAAATAGTTTGAAAATGGGTGGCAGCAAGGTTCCGAAAGCCGCGCAATAACCAAGCGCCACGCCCATGCCAAGAGACATCCCGAGGTAGCGCATCGCTAAGCCGAAGGTCAGTCCGCCGGTGCCCCAGAGCGCGCCGAATAAGAAGGTCCAGCCGAGAGTGGATGCGGACTGGCTGCTGAGAACCCCGCAGACGTCCTTGGTCAAAATGGACGCGAGCAGCAACGGGCAAATGATCCAGGAAAAGAAACCGCCTACCAGCCAGTAGGTTTCCCAAGACCATTTTTTAACGCCCTTGTAAGGCACATAGAAACTTCCCGAGGCCAAGCCGCCGAGCCAGTGAAATACAACGCCGAGTAATGCAGATCCCATAATAAAGTGTCAGTTGGATTTTTGAATATTGTAGAATTTATAGCTTATGCGCGCTGACTCTGCACCGCGGTTTCGTATTGCTTAACTTCGGCTAGCCAATCGCCGCCGACTGGAACGCTTTGCGACTCGCAATAAGCATCCCAAACCGCGCTCCATGGCAAGCTCTTGGATTCTTCCATCAGCGCGAGGCGGGTGGTGTAGTCGCCGGATTTTTCAGCGTTGCGCAGGGCTGCTGGTTCCAGCAAAGCCATGAGCAGTGCTTTGAGGGTGTTGCGCGTGCCGATGGTCCACGCGGCAATCCGGTTGATACTCGCGTCGAAGAAATCCAAACCGATGTGGGTCCGAGCGAGCAGTTTATTGCGCACGAGCTCGGCGGCGATGGACTGGAGTGCATCGTCTAGCGTGACGACGTGGTCGCTGTCCCAACGCACACCGCGGCTGACGTGTAGCAGGATTTCCGGCACATACATCAGCGCGGAGGAAAGCTTGTCCGCGATGCCTTCCGTCGGGTGGAAATGACCGGCGTCGAGGCAAAGCAGCTTCTGATTTTTAATCGCATAGCCCATGTAAAACTCGTGAGAACCGACCACATAGCTTTCGCTGCCGATGCCGAAGAGCTTGCACTCGACGGCGTCGAGGTGGTGCTTTGGGTTGAGTTTCTTGGCAAACACGCGGTCCAGCGAATCGGACAGGCGCTGACGAGGCGCGAGACGATCCACTGGCGTGTCCTTGTATCCGTCTGGAATCCAGACGTTTGTGACGGTTGGCGAGCCGAGTGCCTTGCCCATCACCGCACCGATCTCACGGGACGCGATGCAGTGCTCGACCCAAAAATCACGGATGGCTTTTTTCGGGTGGGAAAGGGTGAAGCCGTCGGCGGCTTTCGGATGCGCGAAGCAGGTTGGGTTAAAATCCATGCCCATGCCGTTGGATTTCGCCCAGTCGATCCAGCCAGCGAAATGTTCCGGCGTGATTTCGTTGCGATCCACTTTTTTCCCGCCGAACTCGCCGTAAAAAGCGTGGAGATTAAGGCGGTGCTTGCCGGGGATTAGGGAAAGTGCCTTGTCGAGGTCTGCGCGGAGCTCGTCTGGAGTGCGGGCCTTGCCGGGGTGATTGCCTGTCACCGCAATTCCGCCGCTGAGCCCTTCACCCGAGTTTTCAAAGCCGCCAACGTCGTCGCCCTGCCAACAGTGGAGGGAAATTGGAATGCCAGCCAGCGAGGCCATAGCAGCATCCGTATCAACGCCGAGATCGGAGTATCGGGCTTGGGCGAGCTTGTAGGATTGGGCGATGGATTTTGAAGATTTAGACATGGTAGAGGTAGTAGCGCCGAGCCTGCGTGGAATCCCGTAAAAAAACCTCCACTGTTTGGCCAAATACAAGCACGATCCCGCCAGTGAAACGTGTCCTCAAAATCGATGAATGGTTCCACCCCGATGGTTTCCCGATCAGCGTGGAGAGGAGGGAG
>JANMYL010000026.1:0-9777 GCA_031382045.1 Akkermansiaceae bacterium
GGCTCACTCGCAGGAGGAGCTTGTCGCGGTGTCCCGCGAGACCGCCACGGCTCCCACCGCCCGCATCCTCGGCGAGATCCCGGACGGCACCCCGCCACCTCCCCAGCCTCCTAAACCCAAATTCATCGTTCCGGCAAAAGACATTTTCCACACCAAGATTCACCAACAAGGCGGACGTCAGATCACCATTCGGAAAATCAACCCCATCCAGCTCCCACCGCCGCCGCAAATTGCTCCACCGCTCGACATCACCGATCCCGCCATCCAAGAGCGCATCGCCGAAGCCCGAGAAGAACATCCTGCCGACGAATTCCTCTGCGCGGGAGCCAGCGTTTTCCGCCCGAAAGATTCGCCTCCATTGTCCCTCGTCCACATCTGGCCGCAGGGTAGAGGCGAGCCCATCGTCTTCTGGTCGTCCGCCGATTTCGCGCTAATCTCTGGCATCGGAATCTTCACCGGCCCCGATGGAGGAACCCGCAACCTGTTCCTCATGTGGGGCGTTTCCGAAATAGAAACCCGGACTGCTCTTCAAAAAGAACTTGGCCCAGAAAGCCCACCAATCCCTGATTTTTCCCCAGAAAAAGCAACTTTTCACATCTCCTCGGGAAATCCCAGTAAGCAAACCCTCGCCTCCATCCAGTGCCTCCACGATCTCTATAACAACGAGCACGCCCGTCTGGAAAAAGCCTACCAAGGCCGCGAACGCGCCCGCATCCTGCACGAAGCCGAGCTAAAAGCCAACCCGCCCAAGCCCAAAGACATCGTCCTCAACTACTGGCGCACCGAAATACCCGCCGCCGCAGAGAAAGGCGCCGCACGATGAGTTCCTCTCTAAAATCTAGCTGGCGCGTCTCGCGACAGACCGTTTTCGGAGCGTCCCGCTCCGTCTTCATTCTCTCCCTCCTTCTTGTCTCTGGCTTCTGGATTCTTGCATCTTTTCCCGCCCAAGCCATTATCGACACTAATCAAAACGGTGCCAGCGACCCTTGGGAACGCCACCACAATAACGGCAACCTCTTCACCGCCTTCGATCCCACCGCCGATCTCGACGGCGACGGCTGGACAAACGAACAAGAAGCCATCACCGGCACCAACCCCTCGGACGGACGTTTGCCCGCCGGATTTTTGCGTCCGATAATCGAACGCATTTCTGCCGTTTATCTCAGCCCCGAGGTAGAAGGTGGAGAGCCCACTCTTGTATCACCCGAAACGGTCTCCATCCGTTGGAATGCGATCACAGGAAAAAAATACACCGTTTTCGCCTCCACCGATCTCACCTCCGGCAGCTGGATTCCCATCGGCCAACCGCAGACCAGTCATCCTTATTTAAGTCCAAGCATTTACATACCACTTACCCAGCCAGGCGGCAGCATCCCTGAAAAACTCTTCTTCCACGTATCAGCCGAAGACACCGACACCGACAGTGACACTCTCACCGATTACGAAGAGAACCAACTCGGCAGCTCGCCCTACTCCGCCGATGGTGACTATGACGGCCTCAGCGACCCCGATGAGTTTTTCATCTATCAAACTAATTTCAACTTGGCCGACAGCGATAACGATGGCGTCACCGATGGCGATGAAATTTTATTCAACTTCACCAATCCACTCAGCGCCACCGATGCGGATGAAGACGGCATTCCAGACGACTTCGAAAAACATTTCGCTAAACTCCTTCTCGCCTATCAGTCCGAAGAAACTTATTGGGAAGCCTATCATGCAGGTCTCCTCGCCGGAAACCTAGACGCCACCCATGACTACACTGGTGATGGAATAAACGCTCGTGAACTTGCAAAAGCGCTCAAGAAAATTACTGCTGCAGCTCCTACAGATTCAGGCTATACCGTAGAGTCTGAAACACGTCGGAATTCATTACAATCGGCCTATTATTATCCACCAGGATCATACTCCTCATCTCAGGGAACATATTACCACAGTGTGCCCGATAATTTCGACGAAGCCGAAAGTATGATCCCAACCGCAAATCTTAATTCGGCATATCTACTATCACGTATTGATGGAGTAGCATGGCAACACTCATCGATGTCCGTAGGGGATCAAATATACGTTGACAGCGTCAGCACAGAATCGGCCTTTAGGCGCACTCCTGTATTTTTAATGAACGGCACCAAGTTCCAAGGCCGCATGAGTCAGCAGCGATGCCGTATAATCGCCTCTAACCCGGGACATAAAGGATCAATAAGAAACTATCTAAAATTGATCAATGAAAGTAACTATTTCACTTGGAACAACCGCGGTGTCATCTCTGCAGAGCCTTTTAAAGTTCAATTTCCAAAAGGAAGAATGGTATCCGACTGGTATGAGTTTAAATCACCCTTCGTCGATGAAACTGGGGGAAGGGCTGCTGGCATGAGTCTTGTCCCGATGGAGGTAGCGCCAGAAGTGCTGGCCGTGAACTCGGATTTCGACAAAGGAAGAATCGATCCAGCGACGGGATATGCGATTCCAGATTGCGATGATATGCCGGGCGTGGATCAGAAGACTGGATCTGGAAATACCCAGACTGCCCTGAATGCCAGCCGTGCCCATCTTGACGGCTTGTTTGCCAACGATGAGAAAGTCACCGAAGACATGCACAAAGGCTGGTTTGGAGTGAATCCCAATCGGCTAAACGACGACTTCTGGGCCGGGGCCAATGTCACCATCCGCAAGATCGATAAGATTGACGACGAGACGGGCTACAAGGAAAGCGGCCAAGTCCGCTTCTACGCGAAATGGAGTAGCGGCTATTATGGCATCTCGCCCTATGACTTCCAAACCTTGCAACCCGTCAACCTCGTTTCAGCAGGTGTGAACGGCAACAGCAGCAGTGTCTACGGTGCGAGCTCCACGATCCCCAGCGGAGCCGAGTTCTACATGGAAGGCGTGCGCCCCGGCAAGATCACCCTCGAATGGCGTCTGCAAAAAGGCACCATCGACGTGAAGCATGAACAGACGTTTTTGGTAGCAACACAAAAAACAAAACAAGCTTGGATTGATGAGGTGGTTTATCAGGTCAAGCTTCAAGCTTCGGACTTGGGAAGTGATATTGACTTAAACGATTACGACCCAGCGAATGGCTTCTTCTTGCCAAATTCCAACAATTACAAATACATCCAGACTGTTTATTATTACTACATGCAGCTTTTTCAGCAATACTCTGAGAAGTTTTACTGGGCAGGGATGGCAAAGACCGCAGGTGCTTCCGTCTATGCTGGAATGGTTGATATGGCGACATGGAAAACATCCGTTTTTGTGAGCAATCAAGATGTCGATAAAGTGCTCATCGACTTCATGATTCAAGGGAACAAGGACATTTTCACGGATATGGCATGGGCACACCATGCTTATGCTGCGAGTGGTATTGAAGCTCTTGATTATGTCAGAGAAAAGGACGGCTTTGGAGCAACAGATTTCCCTGCGTGGAAGTTAGTCAATGAAGGATTCCAGGAAAGTAACGTAACCAAGTTAAGGGAGGGAAATCGGTTGATTTTGCTCCGTGAACAGAATGTAGTCATGCCCCCACTTTACGATACAATGAAGGAAGTTTGGCTCGATCCAGGAACTCGCTTGGAGCAATTTTTGGCGACAGATTTGGCTGGAATCAGCTATCCACCGAAGAATGCAGCAGGGAAAATCAATATAGATGAAATGTTCTCCATCAATAGCCGCAATCCCCTGCAATACCAACTAGGGCCTAGCCTACGGCAAGTCGTGCCCAATGGAAAGCTTAGCGACTTCAATGATCGATGGGTATGGATCGATAACTCACAAAATGGGATGTTACAAATTTGGCTTGGGACCAGCACATCTGTTCCTGGATTTTCCGAAAACGAACGATCCAATATAAACGGTTCCGATCTTACAGAACACGCGAAAATTTACTCCATGCTACCGACTCTCGGTGGATTACGAAACAATCAATTCCCACCTCCTCCATGGTGAATAAAATTTCAATGCAGCTGGTTTTTTTACTCATACTCACCTGCTTTTCGCAGGCTCAGTATCAAATGAAATTTCCAAATTCACATTACTTGCCGGAAAATTGGCCTAGAATCACTCTAAAGCTCTCAGAAAAAGGAACTCTGAAAGATATTTTTGATTCTGGGATCAGACCCTACTATCTACCAAATGGGAAAGAATATTCTCAATTAGAATTTAAACATTTCAGACTTTCAATTCAACAGCATAGTGGAGAACTGTTACCTGAATTTTCAGTGGATTATGCCGATATAAGAGCTCAGCCATTTGGGTTATCGGTTTTATCACTCACTGGCCAGGCAATCACCTTGCAGGTAGCTCGAGAAGAGATGATGAAGTGGTTCCCTTACACTAAAAAATCGACTGAAGAGCTTGATGCATTTCTTGCTAACGTCAAAGCAAAATACGCGAGTTTTGACGATGTTAATTTTTCACCAGAGCCTCATGAGTTCAAAGTGAAATGGGTGGCAAAAAATAAGGAAGTAATCGAAGTTTGGCTTCAAAAAGCATATAGCGAAGAAGTTCCTCTACGAATGCGGCTAATCATGGGTTGGTATAAATTAAGAACACCGCGAGAAGATAACACCTTTTATGATGGCCAGATTCCTACCCCAGAGGGTTATGAACCCATGCAGGAAACCAAACATCACGGTCTTGATGATATGAGTGAAATGAAGTATGCCAAAGGAATTCCTTTTGTCGAAGGCCGTGGTCTCGGTGGCGTTCCTCATGATGTGATTGAAAAGAGTCAAGATGACTTGTCGCAGTCTAAATCCAGGCCTGAGAAAATCGGTTCACCAACTGAAAGAAGAGTTGCCCATGAGAATACTTCGAGCAAAACGGCCAAATCACCCATGAATTGGATTTGGGTGATTGGTATTTTCGGTGTCATCACGGCGGCTTTCTTGGTCTGGCGTTTGAAATCAAATTCAACTCCCTGAAAACCACTCACTACCTCACTCTAGCAACTCCATCCATAAGATCATCGCTCCGCACCGCCAGGCATCCCGCTGGCCGCTGTCACGTGAGCTGCTAGTCTTGCGGGAACATGTGACGTGCGCGGGGTAATGCTGCATCTAGTCCGGGTGCCTTCCGCAAGCGGGTCCCTCCCTCTGATGTTCCCTCGGGGGAATACCCTCGGCAGCATCATCCGTCGCAGTCACAAGTGCCCTCCGGCCTGTACAACTCCCGCGCCAGCCGAAGATGCTTCGCGCCCCGGCCTGCTGCATTGTGCTTGCCGTTCGTGTAACGCGACATTAACTGAAAACATTAGACGGAGGGAGAAAGTCGCGGCCGAAAATTTGCTCGCAGTGATTTGTCTAAAGCTCATGCAGCGAGCTGAGGTCTATGGGCCTTGATCCACAAGCGACTGCACCTGTTCGCGGTTCATGATCTCGCCTGACTCGGCGAGGGCTTTTTCGAAACCTAGGAAACAAAAAAGGGTCACACTCTCGTGCGACCCCTCATGTTTGTCATGAATTTATCCATGAAACCGGGGACCTCTCCCCTCGACGAAATGAAGATGCGGGAAGTCTTGGTTTTTGTCATGTCCCTAAGAAGTGGGACATGGGCGAAAGCTTGGAGAAATGGTGAAATTAGGACAAATCCAAGAACCCGCGGCGGATCGCCTCGCTGACGGCGGAGGGCAGGTTGCGGACGTGGAGCTTGTCGAAGCTGCGCTTGATGTATTCGGTGACCGAGTGGGTGCTGAGGGTCAATTCGTCGGCGATTTCCTGGCGAGTTAGGCCTTTGGCGGCGAGTTGCAGCACCTCGCACTCGCGGCCGGAGAGAGATTCAGCATCGGGGATGGGGCTGAGTTGGCGGAAAGTTTGCAGGATCATGCCTGCGATCTTGGGATCGAGCGGGGTGCCGCCGGAGAGTACTTCTTCGAGCGTTTCCATCAGGCGTGTCGCGCTACCAGCCTTGACCAAGTAGCCGTGCGCACCCGCTTCGAGGGCGGCGAAAACCTTCGCCTTGTCGGTGAAAGCGGTGAGCACCAGCACGCGAGCCTCGGGCAAAAGTTCGCGCACTTTGCGGATACCGACGATGCCGCTCATGCCGGGGAGCCCGAGATCCGAGAGGACAATGTCCGCCACCAGCCCGCCGCGAAATGCTTCTAGCGCGTCTTCCATGGTCGAAAATCCGCCCACGCACTGATAGCCTCCGCGCTCTTCGAGGACCATCGACACCGACTCTCGGAAATCGGCGTGGTCCTCAATGAGAACCAGCCGGACGGGTTTTTCTTTCAAGGACGGTGAGGAAATCATGGGAAAATTTTGATAACGCATTTCCGGACATTCGCAAAGCCAAGGTTTACCGATTGGCGGTGGGTTTCCGGGACTTCCGTGGCAAGGGCACACTGAGTTTGAGGCGCACGCCCTCGCTGGGGTGAGTCTCGACGCCGAGTTCTGCACCCAGCGCCTCGGTCCGCTGGCGCAGTGCGCGCAGGGTAGCAGGGCGTGCCATACGTTCAGGATCGATGCCGACTCCGTTGTCTGCTATGGTGAGTTTAAACTCTCGGTCGGTCACTTCTGTCCGAATTTCCACCGTCGTGGCCTTGGCATGGCGGATGATGTTATGAAGTGCTTCCCGGAAAAAAAGAAACAGATGGCGGGTCGCGTCTTCGGGTAGCTCCGTCTGCCACGCTGGTTCGTTCGCCGTGAATTTCCACTCCACGGTCTCCAACATGATCGAACTGGTTTCCCGTAAATGTTCGACCGTGCCTATGCGGTGGTCGCCCTCCGGACGGAGCAGCCAGACGATGTCGCGCACGGCGCTGACGGTCTCTGCTGCGATTCGCTGGATTCGCTTCAGCTCGCTCGACGGCCCCACTCGTCCTTCTGCCAGATCGGCGATCATCTGAATGCTGCCGAGATTGCTGCCGACTTCGTCGTGAAGATCACCAGCGATTCGCTCCCGCACCTGGGTGAGCTCCCGCTGCGCATGGATGCGGTAGCGGATTGGCAAGGCGATGATCAGGAAGGCCCCGGCCAAGCCGACAATGAGGATGGTTATCTGACCTGTGCGTAGCCAGTCGGCCACTAGGACTTCTGACTCGACGCGCAGTTGGTGGCGGCGGGTTTCGAGCTGGAGGCGCCGGTCGAGTAAAGTCATCCATTCGCGGGTTGGTATTAGGCGGCCGTCCGGGCCGAAGCCGTCGCTCAGCGCGGCTCCGCTCCAGTAGCGGCCACCTGGGGCGATGATGTTCATCATGCCGTCTGATGAGCGGACCACCTTTCCACGCGCTAGATTTTGATTTCCCGAGAGCACTTCCACCTCGCTCAACGCGAAAAATGCGGGGTAATTCTGGAAGTCCTTCCACATCTCTGCGGCTTCTATCCGGACGTAGCGGCCACGCACGGCGGGAAAGGTCAGCTCCACTGGATTGTGGCCGGGATTTCGCATTTCGTGCTCTTTGGTCAGTGGCCAATTGGCGGGAGTGGCGGATTCGTCCGTTTCTGAAATTGAGATTCTGAGCTTACGAGGAAATCCAAATCCGCTTGGCAGATCGGACGTTGGTTTCTTGGCCGGCAGTAAACGAATTGTGTCCACGGCTGTGGATTCGCCAAGGTCCACGGTCAACGCGGCGGACTCCTTTGCACTCGCCTTTTCCTCGGAAAGCCAGCCGATGCTGCGATGTTCTTCCTCGGGGATTTCTGGGAATCCCAGTGGCGTCTGTCCATCGACCAAAAATTCAGGACTCCAGTGCCATGGCGCGGATGGTGTCGAGCCGCTGAGGCTGCGGACCTCGCTGCCCCGGGTGATGTTGCGCTCACCCTCGAAGGCAAATACCTCAGCCCACGCATGGACGAAACTTCCTTCTCCTTCGTCATCCGGGTGCAGCAGATCGGCCGAGATTCTCAAACCCGCCGCAGCGAGCGGCGGTGAGACTTGATAGACGAATGGGTGCCCTTTGCGCACTGGATGGGAACCTGCATTTTCCTCCCGGCCGATGCGCCGAAGCACCTCGCCTTTGGCGTCGATCAGCTCCACGGTGAAATTTTCCGGCATGCCATATTGGGCGTTTAAGCCCCGTGCGTTGTAGCGCCGGCTGGGGACCAGCGCCACTGCATCGACCGTCGCTATTTTCGGCCAGCGGACTTCGATCGTGTATCGCGAATCCAGCTCCGGCGCGGCCTGCGGGTGATTGCTGGCGAAGCCGCCGGTGCCGCCTTGGTCGTCGATGGGGATTTCTGGCAAGTTTTCAAGCTGGGGAGCCAAGGTTATTAGCTCGCTTTCGATTTGCTTCAAACGTCCGCAAAAGACTCCGGCCAAGCGTTCGTCCCAGCCGATATCGCCGGCGAGAGTCATTTCCACCGTCAGGAGAAAAAGGATTAGAAATCCGGGGAATCGGCTCATGTGGAGTGTCTAGAGTAGCGATCCGGTCGGGTCAAAGCTGGACTTCAGTGAGCCATTTCTCGCGGCGGAACCATGTTTCTTGGCGCTTGGCGTATTGGCGGGTCGCGGCGTTGATAAGATCCTCGCAGGTGGCGCGCTCGGTCTCTCCGGCCATCAGCGCCCGGATCTCACGGAAGCCGATGGCTTTCTCACAGTTGATAGAAATTTCACTCATGGCGGCGACTTCCTCCAGCGCGCCGCCGTCGAGCATCACACGGGTGCGCCGGGCGATGCGGGCATGCAGGTCGGGCCGGGAGCGCTGGATGACGATGCCACGGAGCTGTGAGGAAATTTCCGCAGTTTGCTTTTCCCAACCGTCGCGCAAGTCGGAGGCTTTTTCTCCGCTGAGCAGGCAGATTTCCAGAGCGCGGGAGACGAAGCGGCGGTTTTGTAAAGCGGTGCGGGAGGCTTCCACCGGATCGAGCTGTCGGAGTTGGGCGACGAGATCGTCTAGCGGGCGGGCGTCCATTTCCGCCCGCAGCGCGGCGTCGGCAGTGGGCAGCGGGGCGGCACCGTGGGTGAGGAATTTGAGATAAAGCCCCGAGCCGCCGGTGATGATAGGCGTTTTCCCGCGCGACTGGATTTCTGCGATGACGGGTTTGGCGAGATTCACGTAGCGCTGGGCATCGGCCGCAACGGTGGGTTCCAAAACGCCGTAAAGATGGTGGTGGGCCAGCGCGAACTCCTGAGAGGAAGGGGCGGCGCTGAGGATTTCGAGGCCGCGATAGAGTTGGAAGGCGTCTGCGTTGACGATCTCACCATCGAGCTTGTCCGCCATTTCGAGGGCGAGCGCGGACTTACCCGAGGCGGTAGGACCACAGATGTAGAACGCTATGGGGTCAGTCCCCGCAGTCTCACAAACTTTCGAGTTCATTGAATCGTTTCCATAGTTTTTTGTTTCGTTTTACCTCGCCCAGCATCCGGCTGACCGATCCCGGATACCCCATTCCCAGACGTTGGCCCAGCCACTCCCGGCTCACGGCCGTCTTGCTGGCCAGCAAACTTGCCAGCAATGACTTGTGCTCATGTCCTTTGCGTAGGGCTTCCAGTCCCTTGCGGCCAGTAATCAAACCCAGCTCGGGCGCATAGCGCAAGATCAACTCTTCGGCACCCTTCTCGCCGTGATCCCGCCAACTCTCCGCCGTGCCTTCCCGCGGTCTTGTCCTTTTACCGCCTTTCAGCTTCTCCATCAGACCCCGCAACTGATCTTTAAATGTATCCTCTCCCAAATACTACCCACGCTTCATGGCGGCCTGGACTTTCTCGCCGATTTCTCCTCTCTCTTCCGCTCTTGCCTCCAGCGAGGCCACATAGGCGCGCCTGCCCCTGCCATCCGTGGCCAGCTCGAAGGATTGCAGCACGCGATCCATCTCCAGCCATTCCAGCCCCGTGCCCCGC
>JANMYL010000045.1:0-20671 GCA_031382045.1 Akkermansiaceae bacterium
CGCCAAAGCACTCGGCGGCGGCTGGAGCGGGAAATAGCCCGGCATGGGGAGCACACGCGCCTCGCGTGTTGTCTTTGGCGCCCTCGCCAAAGACATGCGTCTCAGTCCACTCGACGTCGTTTTAGACCAGGGCGACGAAAAAAAACACGCAAGAGCGCCTCTGCTCGCCAAGACTTTGCTCCCGCGCTCCATCTTCTAAACTCAATTCGACGGCTCACCAGCCGGACCGACGAACTGCGCGAACGTCTCTTCTTGCAACCCATCCAGAGCCTTCTGGTGCATTTCAAAGAACGTGTCGTGCAGCGGACAATGCGGCCCGTGACCGCACCAATTCGGCCCGAATGGACACATCACGCGGTCCGAAGAATCTTCGAAAACACTCACCACATCGAGCAACGTGATCTGCCCCGCTGGCCGCGCGAGACGATAGCCGCCCGTGGGCCCGCGAGTCCCCTCGACCAGCCCGGCACGGGATAACATCGTGAGCACCTTGGCGATCAATACTCGGGAAATTTCACGGGATTCCGCGATCTCCGCACTCCCCGCCAAACGTTCCTCCGCAGAAATCCCCGCCAGATAGCTGACGGCAGCGATCCCCGATTGGGCCAATTTACTATACATAAACACCTCCTCAGAATGCAGAACTGCACCACTGAGTCCATGAGAGTCTGTTTAAAGAATGATTTTTCTTTAAATGACCGCTTAAATGTGAAATGTTTTAAACAAAGCCTTTCATGGCCTGCAATCCATCCCCTCACCTCCAATCGTATGAAATCCTCCCATCGCCCCATTTTAAATATTTGGCAAAGTCTTGCCGCGCTTCTTCTCGGCACGGCCATCACCCAGCCGCTCAGCGCCGCCGGCCCACCCGAGACTGCTCCTCCTAAGGGCTCTGCCGCAAAAGGTACCGACCCCGAAATCGTCGGTGAGGAAAAAGCCATCCTCACCAGTCCACCGATGGTCCCGCCGGCGATCACCCGCAAGACCTCCACCAAGCTCATCGTCGAGCTTGAGGTTATCGAGAAAGTCAAACGCATGGCCGATGGCGTAGATTATCTCTACTGGACCTTCGGCGGCGATGTTCCCGGTAGCTTTATCCGTGTGCGGGAAGGCGATCTCATCGAGTTCCATCTCGGCAACCATCCGACGAGCAAAATGCCGCACAACATCGACCTCCACGCCGTCACCGGCCCCGGCGGCGGCGCAGCCTCGTCATTCACCGCACCCGGCCACAAGTCACAGTTTTCCTTCAAAGCACTCAACCCCGGACTCTACGTCTATCACTGCGCCACCGCACCTGTCGGGATGCATGTGGCAAACGGCATGTATGGTTTAATTCTGGTAGAACCCAAGGCAGGACTGCCCAAGGTGGACCGCGAATACTACGTGATGCAGGGGGATTTCTACACCGCCGGTGCCTTCGGCGAGGAAGGCCTCCAAGCCTTTGACCAAACAAAAGCCGTCAACGAGCAGCCGAGCTACGTCGTATTCAACGGCGCCGTTGGGTCATTGGTGGGCGACAAGGCACTCAAGGCGAAGGTTGGAGAAACGGTGCGCCTCTTCGTCGGGAACGGCGGACCTAACTTATCATCATCGTTCCACGTCATCGGCGAAATTTTCGATCAAGTCTATCAAGAAGGGGGCATCACACCTAACCAAAAGCACGTGCAAACCACCATGATTCCCGCTGGCGGATCGACGATCGTGGAATTCAAAACCGAGGTTCCAGGCACTTACATTCTGGTGGATCACGCCTTGTTCCGCGCTTTCAACAAAGGAGCGCTCGGAATGCTGAAAGTAGAAGGCCCGGAAAACCTCATCGCATATTCTGGCAAAGAAGTGGACGAGACTTACTTAGGCAGTGCCATTCTCTCACAGGATTCCACCGTCGAGGATCTGGAGAAAAAGAAGCGCGATGCCATCAGCGCCGACCCAAAAATTGCAGGTCTATCAAAGGAAATTTTGATGGAAAAAGGCAAACGAGTTTACACCCAAACCTGCTTCGCCTGCCACATGGCCACCGGCGAAGGCATGCCCGGCGTATTTCCTCCGCTCGCAAAATCTGACTACTTAATGGCCGACAAGGACCGTGCGATTCGTGCGGTAATCAAGGGACTAGCAGGTCCTATCAAGGTCAACGAAAAAGACTACAACGGAGTCATGCCGCCTGTCACCCTCAGCGACGAACAAGTCTCACAAGTCCTCACCTACGTCCGCAATGAGTGGGGCAACACAGGCGAAATCGTCACCACTGAAGAAGTCCGTAAAGTGCGCGCAGAGCCAGCCCATTGATCCATGATCCCCCGGACGTCCATCGTTTTTGCGGCATTTCTGATAGCTCTGACCCATGGCTCAGAGTTGCTGCCAGTCCCAGCGGGCATTTATCGCCCCTTGTTCGCCGGAGAAAACGACCTCAAAGAAATTCCCGTCGCACGATTCCATCTAACATCCACGGCGGTGACCAACGGAGAGTTCCTCGACTTCGTCCGAGCGAACCCACCGTGGCAGCGCTCAAAGATTAAGCGGATCTTCGCCGATGAGAACTACCTCAAACACTGGGCCAGCGATACCGAACTCGGCACCACTTGCGATCCCGCTCAACCGGTGACCTGGGTGTCGTGGTTCGCCGCAAAATCCTACGCCGCTTGGAAAAGCGGCCGCCTGCCGACGACCGTCGAGTGGGAACTAGCAGCGGGCAGTGGATTCACTCAAGACGAAGGCTCCAAAGAACCAGAATTCAAAAAAGCCATCGCGCGTTGGTATGGCACCCCCTCGCCCGCCACCCTTCCCATAGTAGGTTCCGGCCGGGCAAATCTCCATGGCATTCACGATCTCCACGGACTGGTGTGGGAGTGGACCAGCGATTTCAACTCCGCCATCGTCACCGGCGACGCCCGCGGCGACACCGGCCTAGAACGCCAACTTTTTTGCGGCGCAGGCTCGCTTGGAGCCAAGGATACATCGAACTACCCCGCCTTCATGCGCTTCGGTTTTCGCTCCAGTTTAAAAGCTGACTATACCGTCCATAACCTCGGATTCCGCTACGCCAAAGACCCATGAAAATCATCATCGCCATCATCCTACTCACCGTCGGCTTCCTTCATGCCGAAGAGAAACCACCCTGCTGCCGCGAAACTTCACCCGCCACGCCCTTGGCCGAAAAGTCGCTCTATCTACTCGAATCCACCTGGACCTCCGATGTCGGCAAGGACGTGAAACTCAGTGTGCTGCGCGGCCGCCCACAGATAGTGGCCATGTTTTTCACCACCTGCGAATACGCCTGCCCGATCATCATCGAGAACATGAAATCCATCGAACAAGCAATGCCGGAGAACCTCCGCAACAAGGTAGATTTCCTACTCGTGAGCTTCGACATCGAGCGCGATACGGTGCAAACCCTGAAAGAATATCGCGCTAAAAAACAACTGTCCTCTGCCCACTGGACACTGCTTCGCGGCAAGCAGGACGACGTGCGCGAACTCGCCGCTCTGCTCGGCATCAACTACCAGAAAGACGCACGCGGGCAATTTTCGCATTCTAACACCATCAGCATTCTCAATGCCGAGGGCGAACTCGTTTTCCAACAGACAGGGTTGAACAAAGCTCCCCAAGAAACCATCGCCTCCATTGAAAAAATGCTATCTGCGAAATCTCCATGAACTTCCCAGCCTGCCGCCACGCGAGACGCAAACCCAAGCCCGCCGCCCAATTTCTCGTCTGGCTCGGCAGCGAACCTTACCGATTATTCTTCCTCAGCGGCATCCTGTTCAGCATCGCCGGAGTGGCCATGTGGCCGCTGTTTTTCGCCGGACATTTTCCATTCTATCCCGGCACCAGCCATGCGCGGGTGATGATCCAAGCCTTCGGCGGTGGGTTCGTCATCGGCTTCCTCGGCACTGCCGGGCCGAGGATGCTTTCCGCGCCGCGGCTGAGACCATGGGAAATCACCGCATTTTTCCTACTCCATTTCGCGAGCGGCTTCTGCCATCTGCGCGGACTCACGGTCTGGGGCGACGGGCTATTTCTCGCCCTGCTCAATGGATTCGCCATCTCTCTCGGGGTGCGGGTGGCGTTTTTCCGCAAGGAATGGCCGCCGCCAGCGATGCTGCTCGCTGCCACAGGCCTGGTCTGTGGAATCACCGGCACCCTCCTCTGGCTCGTTCCCACTTGGGTGGCACAGCCGGAAATCCAGCGCCTGGCCGGACTGCTTCTTTATCAAGGGTTCCTACTGGGACCGGTCATGGGCGTCGGTATATTCCTATTTCCGAGGTTACTTGGCGGTGACTTCGGCGAAAACGTCACCCTCCGCCGCATGGTGCTCGTCGCCGTGGCACTGCTCGGAAGTTTCGCAGTGGAAATCTGGATAAACCCCACCGTCGGCCAAATCCTGCGGGTAGCCGCATTTGTCCTCGCGCTCACCCACGTCCCGTGGCTGCGCGGCAAAGATGCAAGTTCGCCCGGGACCCTCGCCAACGCGTTGCGCTTCTGCTGCCTCCCGCTTGCGTTGATCGGGCTGATCGCACCAGTATTTTCCCCGCTCCAACACATCGCACTCGACCACCTGTTATTCATCAACGGCTTCGGACTGCTCTGCCTCATCGCCGGAAGCCGCGTGCTGTTCGGTCACAGCGGATCGCTAGCACTTTTCGCTAAAAAATCATGGATCGCGCGCGGCATCGTCTTCGCCATTGTGCTCGCGGCCATCACCCGCGCCACGGCCAATTTCATGCCCCAAATCATGATTTCTCACTACGAATACGCCGCTTGGTCATGGGCCGCCGGTGCCGCTCTTTGGGCGATCTGGCACGCACGGAGATTTTTCAAAAAAGATCACAGCGACGAATAAACCGCGCTGCTGGCTTATCCTTGCTCTTCGATTCCCGCAGTGCGAAATAGCGCGTGATGATCGTTCGAACGCGATTCGCTCCCAGCCCCACAGGACGACTGCACCTCGGCCACGTGCTCGCGGCGCGGGTCGCCTCCTCCATCGCGCGCGATGCCGGCGGAGCTTTTCTGCTGCGGCATGAGGATATAGACGCACCCCGCGTTCGCGAGGAATTCTATCAAGGCATTGAGGACGACCTCACATGGCTCGAATTGAAATGGGACGGCGATGCGCTGCGCCAAAGCTTGCGAATCGCAGCTTACGAAGCGGCGCTCGCATCGCTACGCGAGCAAAGACTGGTCTATCCATGTTTCTGCACCCGCCGCGAGATCCTAGACGAATGGGCGCGCATGGGAGCTGCCCCGCAAGGCCCGGAAGCCCCAGTCTATCCCGGCATCTGCCACAAACTAACCGCCACCGAGCAACAAACGAAACTCATCGCGGGCACTGCCTATGCTTGGCGGCTCGACTCACGGAAAGCAGCCAAACTCGCCGGTCCCATCACCTTCCGCGACCTGCGCTTCGGGGAAATTTCTGTGGATTCAAACTTGCTCGGTGACGTAGTCCTCGCCCGCAAGGACATCGGCATCGCCTATCATCTCGCCGTCGTTGTGGATGATGCCTTCCAACAAATCAGCCACGTCACCCGCGGTGAGGATTTGCTGACATCCACCCACGTCCACCGCCTTTTGCAAGTCCTGCTCGGCTTTCCCGAGCCTCTCTATCTCCATCACCCATTGATGCTCGACGAGGCCGGAAGCCGCTTGGCCAAACGGTGCGACTCCCTATCCATCGCGGCGCTGCGGAAAAATGGTATGACACCAGCGGAACTGCTGGCATTGACGTGGCATAATTGGGAAACACCATGAAACCTCAATGGGCGAAGAGCCGGCTCAAGTTGATTATTGCCGGCACTGTTCAACCCTATGGAAATGGCGGATTCACAGGTCCTGGTCCGGGGCTTGGGCCTGGGCCGGGTGCAGGTGCAGGGTCTTGCCCTTGTCCTTGTGTCGAGCCAGCTTGAACAGTAAAATTACGCAGGAATGCCGGAATTCGGGCATCTTGTCTAGAACTCACCATGGCGCGCGAGGTGCGGCTCCCGGGTCCCGATATAATATAGTTGGTCGGAAGTAAGTCACCCTGCTTTTTAGCGACCAATTGTTTTTGTATGGTTTGTTGGATCAGCTCTCTCACATGTGGCGGCAACGGACCAAAGGTGCCTTTTCCTGCTAGAGTTGAGGTTGCTATCAGTTTAGCGATATCAACGGCGACTGGTTCGGGAATCATGGTAGCATTCGGGTGCATGATGATCATCATGCCTGCTGGCACTGCGACGCTCACTTTACTGCCGTTGATCGAAAGCCTTTGGGTGCCCTCGAGGGTGAGGAGCTTGATCCATCCCCCGGGACTATATTCGAACATCACGGTCGTCCCGGTGATAGCAGCGGTGACGGTGGCGGTGCGAATGGTGGCTCCCCCCGCATTTTTAGGAACCTGAAGTAAAACTGACCCTTGCTTCAACTCCACGTTGCGCCCGCCTTCGCGGAAGCTAAAAACGGAGTTTTGCCCCAAGCGGGTGAGCGTGTTGTCGTTGAAAGTGAGTTCCGTGCGCGATTCACGGCCGGTTTGCACCGACGACGGCGTTGCGACATTCTCGCCGACCTTAGCGAGGTGGGCCGCGCTGGAGCCGGGGTAAATCTGCACTTCATTAACGGCCGTCGTCACGCTAGCTGTGCGCAGATTTTCGGCAGCGGCGGGAATGAGCAGGGCGAAGAGTGGGATGAAAATTTTCATAATATTTAGAAGGAATAGTTTACGCCGAATCCGATTCCAGATTGCCACGCTTCGAAATCATTGGCATCGGAATCTTCGTTAGAGTCGTGATTGTTGTAGAAGACGTTAGTGTAGATGATCATGTTCTTGCAAGCCGTCCAAGTAAGCTCCAATCCGACAATGTGGTTCCAGTCTTCCCGACCTTCATGTTTGAAATCCCACATTGATCCCGTCCAGGATAGGGTGGAACTGAGGTGATCTGCGAACCAATAGGTGTAACTCACATCGGCGGAGTATTCGTTCCGTTCTTGGGTTTCAGCGTCGGCAGTGAGATCGAAGGCGGCATCGAGTCCTGCAGCTAATTGATATCTGGAAGCTAAAAGGAGGTTTTTTTGTAAACCCGTCCGAATTCTTTGGGCGCTGTATTCACTGTCTGAGAGGCTGCCGGAGGTGATTCGTTGGTATTCATAACGGCTGAAAATGACCAAGTCGTCGAGTTCCGGAATAGATTTGACGACTCCGAGGTAGGGCTCGAAATTTTCGAAATCTCCAGAGTTACTTCCTTCGAAGCGCAACAAATCCTGAGCGAGTCCGATATCTGCAAACCAACCACAAGCGAGCCGAGGACGCCAAGATGCGGCCAGTCGGCTAGCCGAAAACCAAGCGGCGGAGTCCTCTAACGCTAAATCGCCCGGCGCGTTGTCGGTATAACTGACGCTGGTGTCGAAGGTGATATGGACCGGAGAGCGTCCGGGGTAAGTTCCGAGGATTTGTTGCACGCCCAAGTCCGAGTCTGCTGCAGAAAACGGGGCATAGCCGGGATTTGCCACTGCTGAATCCGGTTCGATGGATGCAGGGTCGTAATCAAGACGCGACGAGCTGAGAAACGGACTCAGATCTGATAAGACGTCCGCACGAACGCTGGCCGCGACGAAAACCGGTATGAGTAGAATATGGAAGCTTTTCATAATCAATGCAATCACCTTGACTAACCACAGACCGATGACAAGCCATTCTTCAAACCTATGGAAACGCTGGCGTAAGAGTTTAGCATGCTTAGCAGGCGTTGGAATCGTGATGCTCGGATTCGGAGTGTTTCCTTTTGGCCGGGCGCTGATCGAAAAGACAGATCGCGCAATGGGGGATTGGATTGTCCGCAACAGTGGCGGGCCACCCGAGAAAGAGGAGCTGGTGCTGTTGGGAATCGACGAAGCCAGCCTGGCGCTAGACGTGCTCGACCCGGCTGAGATAGCCGCCAGCCCGGCGCTGGCGTTGATGAGTACGCGGTTCCCGTGGGACCGACGGGTATGGGCAAGCGCGATCGACCGCTTGGCAGGAGCAGGTGCGAAGCTCATCATTCTGGACCTGATTTTTTCGAGTGCGAGTGATCCTGAAGCCGATGCGGAATTGGCGGCTGCGATCCAACGCCATCCAGGACGGGTGGTCTTGATATCCACTTTCAGCCAAGGGGGGGCGGACGAAGCCGGCGGAATTTACAATTTGATAGAGCCGTATGGCCTTTTTTTGAAGGGTGAAATAGAACCACATGTCGGGTTTTCTAATTTCAGGTTAGACCCACTCGATGGGTTGGTGCGAAAGGCTCGCTACACCACCACCTTAGGCATCGAGAACGAAGGTCTGCGGCGCACCGGCGAGCGCGAGTTCCGCTCACTGGCGGCGGAAGTGATCCATGCAATGGGCTTGAAGCCCCCATCGGGAGACCAAGAGCTTCGCTTGGCTGGCCACGACCAAACTGGCACCATGGAACTATATGCTCCTAAGAGTATCTATGGAATCTTCGCCGAAAAAGATTGGGAAATGAATTATAAGAACGGTGAATTTTTCCGTGACAAAGTGGTGATGATCGGCCCGGTGGCTCCGCGATTTCACGATCTTCATCGCACTCCTATGGGCACGCTCACCGGGCCACAACTGCATCTACAAGCAATCGCGTGTGGGCTGGATCGCGCATTCATCCGCCGCATCACTGATCCTTGGCCCGGGATGATATCACTCGGTGTGATCGCTTTGGCTTGGACGGCTTGGGTGAGCCGTCCGATGCTATCGGTTTTTGGGTTGATGGGAATCGCCGGAGGGGTGGCGGGACTCACGTTGTGGGCAGGCGTCTCGCTAGCGCTTTTACTGCCCATTTCAGGCGGTTTGCTAGCACTTGGCGTGGGTTGGACCGTGGCACAGTCTTATGAAATGGTGACGGAACGGCTCGAAAAACGACGCTTGCGGCGGGATTTCCGGCGCTTTGTCTCACGGGATGTGGCGGATGCCATGATCGACCAGCAAGATGACTGGCAGGTGACAGCGGCCGGAGTGAAACGGCGTGTTGTTGTGCTTTTCTCGGATGTGCGGGGCTTCACCGAGCGGTCAGAACAAACAGATCCAGGTGATCTCGTGAAGCAACTCAATGAGTATCTAACGAGCATGGTGGAGGTGATTTTCCGCCATGGTGGTACTTTGGATAAATTCATCGGCGATGCGGTGATGGCGCATTGGGGAGCACTGGGAGGCGGAAATGAGCAAGATCATGCACGCAAGGCGATTCTTGCGGCCCGGGATATGATCGCCGCGCTCTCAAAAATGAACAGCACTTGGGAGGCGGCGGGAAAAGCTCCGTTTAAAATCGGCGTGGGTCTTCATTTGGGCGAGGCCGTTGCTGGAGAGATTGGATCACCAGACCGGACAGAGTTCGGCGTCATCGGGGACACGGTAAATCTCGCCTCGCGCTTGGAAGGATTGACCAAGGCATTCCATTGCGAGGTGATTTATTCCGAAGAGGTCAAGACGGCTTCCGGGATAGATGATGGAGCGATGGATCTGGGGCATGTAAGAGTGAAGGGACGCAGGCATCCAGTCAGGCTTTTCGGTATCGGGGACGAAGCCACGGTCCGCGAACAGCTCAAGTCCTTCGAGCGCGATGCAGAGGGCAGCATCGTAATGACAGTGAAATGAGGGTGTGGGGCGAGAGCTTACTTTTTCATCCATTTCGCCGCATATTGTTGCAATAGCTCTACGAAGAGGCCGATCCAGCAGACTTGGTGAAGCTGGAGTAATCGATGGAGGAAATACTCAGCAAGGTTCCACGAGGTCATTGGTGAGCAGGTCCATTACGCAGCAAAGCGTCTCAACAAAGGCGTGATGCTTTCATTGCAATCATCAGCGATACCTATCAGTGCGTTAAGGCGTGCCGCTGCAGAAACTAATTTGCGTAATTATTTCTTCATGTTCTTAGGTTGCCTCTATCCAAAAAAATTTGTCACGCAGTGTGTGTTTGTTTTGAGATGTACGTAATTTAGCAATTACCCCACTTTGGAGGAGTCGCGGGGATTTCAACAAATCGCTTGGCAATGCGGATAGAAATCCTACGGTTTTGTCAGTATGATTCAATCCTCTACGGTTTCCGATTTGGCGCGGTTGCTGGCAGATTCATTAGAAGAAATACGCGGAGACCAGGGAGTCGCACCACGTGCGGAGGAAATTGAAGCAGCAACTTTTCTAGTCTTCCATGCAATGACCAGTCGGTCGCGGGATTATCACGGGCTATCCCACCTTTTCAATGTCGCCAAAAATCTACCTGCACTTGCGAGGCTGGCGGCAATTTACCATGACATTGTTTATTTCCACGTGGATGGCGGATTTCCGCCAAATGTGAGTGAGCGTATCGGTGAGGTGGTGAAGCGCCGTGGCGACAAAATTTTTCTGACCCCAGCGCCAGATATGATAGTGGCCGACCTGATTGCTATTTTTGGATTCAGTCCCGGTCAGGAGTTGAGACACGACGCCGGTCTGAATGAGTTTCTTAGCGCAACGCTGGCGGTGCGGGAGTTACACCGGTTCCTAAGTGTCAAGCAACTGTGGGCAGTGGCCGCTTGCATTGAGGCCACCATTCCATTCCGCGCGACAATCCAAGGAATGACCCCAGATTGCATGTTAGGAAAACGTCTCGGCAGTTTGCGGAGCGGAACCGTCACTCTGATAGACGAGGAAATTGAAGAGATTCAAATTCTTGCCGTCCGGATGTCCACTGCGGATGTTCAGAGTTTTGGCCAGCCAGATCTGAGTGATTTTCTGAATAATACTTGGCAGCTTCTGCCGGAGACCAATCCAGAATTTAATAAAGTGGGGGCCTACTCCATTCGGAGTTATCGCGAGGCGTTGATCCACATGGAGGGATTCCTGTCCAATCTCGATCCCCAAGTGATCTTCCGGCGGCACGGCACCACTCCTAGCGATGATGAATTCCAAGCGATGATTCAATGCGCCACCAAAAACCTGCGTTGCGCGGCAGAGTATTTGAAGGCCAACATCGCAGCGATGGTGGTATTGGAAGCGCTGGCCGAACTTACTGGCGGGGACGGGCCAATTTCCTATTTCATTGGGGCTATGGATTCGGGACAACCCCAGATTCATGATCTCCTTCATCACGTCGGAATCCTACCGAACGCCACTCAGCCGCAGCTGGATGCGGAGGTATTACGCATCTTGAAGTTCGATCGCACTGACGCCAGCCGCTTCGACGGCGCATCGTCGCAGCTGGTGGCCTATTTTTACAAATTGCTTGGCACCGCTGGTGTCGCAGAACTGGTGCGCCGCGCAAGTGAAGTGCAAACCGGAAAACCAAACTGGAAATCGCACCTAGCAGTTATCCCATGTGAGGTATTGAGCGACGTAGCCCAGGCGATCGCCCAGATCGCAGTGGCACGAAAAGACCGCTTCCGCGAATTTATAACATAGAATAGGCAGAGTCGCCCAGTCACTGAAAACTCACCTAACAGTAATGCTGTCGATGGAAAAAGTTAACCGCACCCATTCCAGCATGGCCAACTCACATCAGAGCTCAGGAAATCTTCGCCATCTACCGCATTTGATTTCGGCGAGTGTTGAGCAAATATCAGCGAGCTGAAACATTCTGCGGCGGTCTCGGACTCTACTCCTAGTCATGCGCAGAATCTTCTAGCACCTCATCACCGAAGTAGCAGCTAACATAAAGAGAACCCGCCACGCTGCTGGTGAAGACTGCACCTTTTCCGTTTGAAGCGGTTGATCGAGTGGTAGAGGTTTTTGGCAGAGTGTCGGCAGTGTATTTCACACGCTTACATTTCTGAAATATGGCGGACAGGGAGGGATTCGAACCCTCGGTGACATTGCTGCCACACACGCTTTCCAAGCGTGCTCATTCGACCACTCTGACACCTGCCCTTGGAGGGCAGGAAGTTAGGAACAGGATCCGACCTTGGCAATCTCTTTTTGAAATCTTTAGAAACCAATCCCTGAATCAAGCGTCTTCCACCCGAGCGAGGATCCAGAGTAAGTCAGAAAGACGGTTGAAAAACAATCTCACCACCTCGGGCACGGGCTCACCGGAAGCATGCAAAACCAGCACCGTGCGCTCGGCACGACGAGCGACGGAACGCGAATAATCTAAGCTCGCGCGTGCCAACGACCCTTCAGCACCGGGTCGAGCCCAGCCGGTGAAGCGAATGCCACGCTTTTCATATCCTTGCGCGGTGGTGGTAACCCATTCCAAATCCTCGGGACTGAGGTAGGCGTATTTTTTGGCCAAATACTTCTGTTCATCTTCAGGCAGCGTGGCGAGTTGACCCATCAGCCCGACGAGTCGTGCTTGTATTCCGTCGATAATCGTAACGATTTCCGCATCTCGCTCAATCGCGCGGGCAAGGCCGAGGGCGGCGTTAAGTTCATCGACGGCACCGAGTGCTTCGACACGCAGAGAGGTTTTTGCGATACGTTTAGAAAACATCAAATCCGTTTCTCCCTCATCACCGCGTCCTGTAATAATACTCATGCGCGAAGACTAGCTGCAGAAAAATACATGTCCATCCGCGTTCATCCATGTTTTCTCTGACGCGTCCATGAAACTCGCGAAACTCGGCGAAGGCCCTGAAATTTTCCACACTATCCAAGGCGAGGGCGTGAGCGTCGGCGCGCCCGCCGTGTTCATCCGAGCCTCGCGTTGCAATCTTCATTGCGTCTGGTGCGACACAGATCACACCTGGAATTTCGAGGGAACGCCATGGCCGCACGAGAAAGACGCAGCGCCAGGATACGCGAAATTTCGTAAGGCAGACGTGACTTGTGAGATCACACCGGCAGATGCGGCAGAGCGGATTTTGGCATTTGACTGCGCTCGCACGGTCATCACCGGTGGCGAACCGTTGTTGCAGGAAAAGGCATTTCTCGAAATGATCAGTCACATCCGACAGCACCAACCGGAGCACCAGTTCGAGGTGGAAACCAACGCGACGCGCATTCCTTCGTCTGCATTTTATGATGCGGTGAACCAGTTTAACGTCTCCCCAAAGCTTTCAAACGCTGGTATGCCCGAGGCGCTGCGGCTCAATGCAAAGGCACTGGAATTTTTTGCGAAATCCCCGAAGGCGTGGTTCAAATTCGTCATAGCTGGGCTAACGGATCTTGAAGAAATCGAGGCGCTTTGTCGTTCCCATGCGCTGCCACAGCACCGCGTGCTGCTGATGCCAGAGGGGCGGACTTGTGCAGAGCTCGACCGCGACGCCGCCTGGCTTGCTGGAGTTTGCCGAGACCGCGGCTTTCGCTACTGCGACCGCCTTCACATCCGTCTCTGGGGAGACAAGCGCGGGGTTTGAAATTTCGTGCTAAAAACGCAACTTTCCTCGCGTCCGCGAGTTTCTCAAATGTCTAATCTCCCACTATTATGAATCGCAATTCACTTCCTCCCGACGGCTCATGGGAATCTGACGCCGTCTGGAAGCTACTCGATCAAGCTCCGCCCCGAGTGGCAGGCGCACGATTTACCGATGACGCCGTCCGCGCGGCACGACTTTCTGAAGCAGTTAAACCTTGGTGGAGTCGCCTATTTGCTCCGGTGCCACTCGCGAGTCTTGGAGCTACCACAGCCGCCCTCACCATTGCGCTGCTCTCATGGGTTGGGCCGTCGTCACCTCAGCCAAATATTGAAACTGCGATGCAAGATTCTCCCCAAGCCGTGGTCATCCAAGAAATCGCAGAGGCTGAAACCCTGATCGCCGCCGTGGATCATCTAGAGGACTTCAGCGACAACGAACTGGTCAGCTTGATCGGGTTTTAAGCGCTTCCCCATCGCCGCGGATTCCGCCAATTTCCCGACGTGAAACACGGTTTGATTTTTGATTTAGACGGCACCTTGGTGGACTCCCTGCAAGGTATCGCGGCGTCCTTGAATCACGCGCTCGCCTTATCCGGCCTGCCCGTTCACACCGACCAAGCGGTGAGGGGATTTATCGGAAACGGTGTGAAGATTCTGATACGGCGTGCCTCACCAGCAGGCGTGAGTACCGCTTTACTCGATACTATCGAGCAGGATTTCAAAGCCCACTACGATCTTACCTGGCAGACCGGCACCATCATTTACCCGGGAATTACCACGTTATTGGAGTCCCTGCAAAGCCGCAGCTATCCGCTCGCAGTGCTCTCCAATAAACCGCATCCTTTCACTGTTGCTATGGTGTCAGAGCTCTTTCCGAGCGTTTGTTTTGCGGTCGTTTTAGGCCAGCGTCCCGGGATCCCCCACAAACCGGACCCATCCGGCGCCTTCGAGATTTCTGCCACGCTCAATTTGAATCCAGCGGAATGCTGCATTATTGGCGATTCCACAATAGACATCGAAACCGCCCGCCACGCCGGTATGCAGGCCATCGCCGTTACTTGGGGTTTTCACGATCACGAGCGGCTGCTGGCGGCGGGGGCAGATCAGGTGGTCGATGAACCACGGGAGCTACTCGAATCAATCCTAAATCTGGCAGAAAAAGCACGGACACATTCCCATTGAGCTCTCGCCGGAGTCCTACGCGTCGAATTCCGGTTCACGAAAAATTTCTCTGTCGGCATTTTCAAATGGGGCATCGAATGATTTAAAATGGCCTTGCGTAAGTGCCGCAGCGGTTGTGCCAGCCTTCTTCCCAGCGCTTTTCACCGCGCTCCGGCGGTGAACTCGAGATCCTGCGCGAAAGCACACGTTTCGCGGCAGCGGCAAATTCTGTGGCTGCCGGAGCACCTGACTCTACCTCCTTCATTTCGCCTAAGACTTGCAGCAATCCCCAACCGCGGCCGTTGTAGCGCTCGGAGACTTGCGTCCCGTCGCCCTTAAAATTCACATAATCAATCAATGCGTAAGTTCCCTGCGAGGTGGTGGAAACTTTTTGGTAATTCGCCTCAATCCGCGCTTTCTCGCTGCCAGGTGCCGCCGCCAGAATCTTAGGCAATGCCGCACGAGAGCGGGCGATGATAAAGTCAGTTTGTAACCCGACATTTCCTGCCAGCCAATTCCGCAACGCGCTCATCCGCTCGCTTTTGAAATCTGCCTTAAATTGCGCCTTCGTCTTCCAAGGACTGTGCGCCTCATGCGCCACCGCCGGTAAACGCGCCCCACGCTGGCGAGCGAACGCCACAAACGACGGCCAGCTTTCTTCAAAGCGACCCTTGAAACCCACCGGATACCAAATGAAATGACCGATGCCCAGCGACGGAAATTCCTCGCCTGCATTCCAAGTCGTTAATCCAGCCACGCTGCTCGCACATTCGTTCTGCCAGATTTTTTTACCGATCGCTGCCTTCTGCCCCGCCGTCGGATTGGCCGGCTGCATGGCGGATGCGGCGGCCGCGAAAAACACGGCGATGGAACAAACGAAACAGGCGACTTGCATGGCAGCAAGCTATCCATAGCATCACCACAGTCGCAAGCCTGCTTCCCCCATGAACCGCATTCCCTGGGATAAAATCCTCAGCATCACCCCGTTCGACCTCGTCAAGCTGCTGGTCACCGCCGCCATCATTCTGTTCGTGAACAAGATCCAGCTCGTCAATGACCGGCTCTCCGCTCTGCTCATCGCACTGCCGCTCACCTCGCTGATGGCCATGATCTGGATGCACCACGCAGGCCAATCCCCCCAGCGCCTCGCTAACCACTCCGAGGGCACCTTCTGGTTCGTCCTCCCCACCCTGCCGATGTTTCTAATTTTGCCTTGGATGTTGCGCAGCGGCTGGGGATTTTGGGTCTCACTCGCCGCGAATTCCCTCATCACCGTGGCGCTCTTCTGGCTCACCGTCATCGTCCTTCGTCGCTTCGGAATCGACATGATGCCCAAATGAGCCCCGCTTCTCAGAGATTTTCATTCCGAAAAAACCAGATAAGGCTTGTCAGGAAGTGAATTCTCTGGTTTGACCATCGGCCCGGCGTGAATGCCGGAAATTCTGTCCAACTCTTTTGTTTTGAGCGAAAAAAATCCGTCCCTGCTTCCCAAAAACGTCATCCCGTTTGAGCAGGCACAGCCGATTTCGCGATTTCCCGGTTCTCCTATGAAAAGCGATCTTCTTGATAAGGCCTCTGAAATTGTCACCGACCCACTTGTGCTGGTCAATCTGGTCTCACAGCGCGTGAAACAGCTCAACAGCGGTCGTTCCCCCCTGATTGCCACCCGTCCAAGCATGGGCGTGGCGGACATCGCTCTCCAAGAAATCATCGAGGGCAAAATCAAATTGATTCACCGCGACGCTCCCTGAGAGCCGTCTTCTTGAGCACCGAGTCTGGCCATGAGTGCGGAAATCGCCACTAACCGGAAAGCCGGCCGCGATTTTAACATCACGGAAAAATTTGAGGCCGGTATTGAACTCAAGGGCACCGAGGTTAAATCAATTCGGGCCGGGAAAGTAAATATCTCCGATGCGTTTGCTCGCGTCGAAAATAACCAAGTTTTCCTATATGGCTGCAATATCCAGCCATGGCAAACCGCGGGCGAGTGGTACAATCACCCCGAAAAACGCCCTCGTCGGCTACTACTCCACAAGCGGGAAATCCTTAAAATCGCCAATGCCAGCACCGTCAAAGGCTGCTCACTCCCCTTACTGCGGATGTATTGGCAAAATCGCCGCGTGAAGGTAGAAATCGGCGTCGGCAAAGGCAAAACCCACGCCGACCAACGACAAGACTTGAAGGAAAAAGTCGAACTGCGCGAAGCCCAACGCGAAATGTCACGTTTTAACCAGCGCTGATCACAAATATCGCAATGATTTCTAATCGCTAAGCCCCTTTTAAAGTCATCACTCCCCATCCGCCGCCTTCGGCTTCACCCGCGATGGTGGATCAGTCGGCGGCCGGGAAATCACAGCACCGGATTGCTTAACCCCAGTCGGATTGGCGGAACGGAAATCCCCGTCCTCCGGCATTCCGAGCATCTCCGGCATCCGGATCCCGTCGTCCGGAAAAGCCGGAAGTTCGGACTCCACAACCAGCGGTTCCGGCTTAATCTCCTGCTTCTTCGGCACCGGTGCCTGCTCGACCACAATCGCCTTAGGCGCAGCACACGACGCCATAACTAACGCAACGCCCAGCAGCGAAAGGGTCTTTATATTTGGAATCGGCGTCATGAGTTTTTCAAATCGTGCGGAACCGCAAGAAAGCTGTTTGGCGCACCATGCGCAAGGCTGAACCTCATTTCCGGCATCAACGAAAAGGGCCGCGCGGAGCTGGGGTTTAGCTGAGCTACCCTCTTCCACTTCATCCTTTTCTGCCGAAACAAGTCATCGATCCAGCATTCCAGATTCTCTCAATCCGCATACATGATAGCTCATTCCCCGTCAGGAAGATAGGCAGATTCGCGGTCGATTTGGAAAGACCACCGGAGTGGAGTTTCCAGAGCTTTGCCGGCGGCATCTTTCCATGTGATGGCGACTTGACAGCTGGTTTGGCGAAGGCGCCGGTTGACCTGCCAAGAGAATTTTTTCGTCTCGGAGACAAAAATTGCGGGAACCTCGCCGAAGCCTGAGACTTTCATGGAGAGCGTTGCGGGGTCGAGGTTCACAACGTTAGAAAGATCCGCAGAGATTTCTGGCAGCCGGGAATTGACGATGGCGCCAGCTTCCGGGGATACCGGAAAGGGCGTGGTTTGGACGATCCCGCCGATAGAACCACCCGCATCTGCCGCACTTCCTCCTTCGCGGAAGGTAGTGGCAGTTTCGAAAATCTTATCGTAGTTTCCGAGGATGATGTAGCGCGGTAGCAGTGAGTCTGGCAGCGCGCGTTTGATCTTACCCGGCACCACAGTGAACATCTGAGAGTAGCCAAATTCCTCGCAAAGCTTGGGCATTTCTTCAGTATGAAAGCCGCCGGGGTAGGCATAACTGGTAATTTTTACGGGAAACTTGGATTCGAGAAATCGCTTGGATTCGCCAATTTCCTTGCGCAGATAGGCGTCGAACTGATGCGGTCCTTTTTTCCGGAAATTCTTCACCGTAACCGGATAGGGATGGCTAACCGAATGGCTGCCAATCGTCGCGCCACTGGTGATCATTTCCTCAATCATCGGGGTGGTGAGAGCCTTACCGCCGCCATCCACGTAGTTTTTGTAGAGGAAGATGGTGAATGGGAAGCCGAACTCTTTGAGCACCGGATAAGCGTCGGTGTAAACTTATTTCAAAACTTCGTCGAATGTTATATGGATGGCTTGTTTCGGGATTTCTTTTTCGCCTTTTTTCCAAGCAGTGAATTCATCGAGGGTGATCACTTTGAGCGCAAGATGGCGGATAGTTTCCATCTGCTTGCGGAATTTCGAGGTG
This sequence comes from Akkermansiaceae bacterium, assembly GCA_031382045.1. Classification (GTDB taxonomy): domain Bacteria; phylum Verrucomicrobiota; class Verrucomicrobiia; order Verrucomicrobiales; family Akkermansiaceae; genus Luteolibacter. The sequence continues at coordinate 18,260 of JANMYL010000045.1, forward strand.
CGGATACGCATCGCCGTTTCCGGTAAATTTTCTGCAAGGTCGTGGTAGCCGAGGATGGATACGCGGACGCCGTCATCAGGAATCGCTGAGTCCTCCGCTGGCGGCGCGACGGGGGCCAACGGAATTTCTAGCACGGGGGCTTCTTGTGCCCACGAGTGGACACCAGTAAGCAGGGCGAAAAGCAGGGCAAATTTCGTCATGAAGATATGGAATGTTATTCTTGAAATCCGCGCCGGGGAAGCCGAAAGACACGCTTTGGAAGGGGAGGCACGATTGCGAGAGTGTCAGTAATTTTGTGTAAATAATTTCCTGCTGTTTGGTGTTAGTGTTTGTTTAACATGCGATCTTCGATCTCGATGGCAAAGTGGCTCAGGGCGCTTCGCCTATTCGCGTTTCGCTTCATCCAATCCTCACTCCCCCATCGTCCTGGCTCCGCGTCCCTTTGCGACCTTCGAGTCTTTCCAGTTCAAATGCCTACCATTTCAACGTTCGATGCTGGGCGTTCGATGTTCGATGTTTTTTCCCCACTTTTCTCCATACCTGCAATCTCGCCGCACTTAGCTTTCCGCTAATCCATTTCTTTCTCTTCCCTATCAAAAAGCTAAAATCATCAATCGGAAATCGTCAATGCACCCCAACTTCCCATGGGCTTCACCCTCACATCACCCGCCGATGAAAGCGTCCTTCGCCCAAGCCAATACTTGTTATTCGGGACGGGTCCCAGAGCAAGTGCGCTGCTAATAAAGCGGAATATAACGATGGATGAAAAGGCATCCGGCTGGTTGAGGAGAGTTGACCTTCTGTCAACCCGAGTGGAGTGAAAGCCCCCTCCTCAACCGTCCTTGAGCCTCGCGGCAATCCGCTTCTTTTCCAGATGGCGGCCAACGAGGATGTGGACCGGCAACATCACGGTCATCGCCACGCCCAGCCCGATGTGGGTCAAATGCACCACCTGTGTTTCCCATACGAAGGCCAGGATGCCATAGCCAGTAACTGCGGCACCAACGATGGAAAGGTTGAACATCCCGCCCGCGGAGCGGTTGAGCTTCGCCTGCCAAGACTTCGAGGCGTGTTTCGGCAAGGCAGCGCCCACGGCCACCAGCAGGACGAGCGCTCCCGCGAGGTGGGCCTTCATCAGCGTGTTTTCCATCGGCTGGGCCATTTCCGCGTCCTCGCGCAGGAAATGCCAGATGATCGCCCACGTTGCACCGCTGCCGATGGTGACGGCGAAGGCGGAGTACAGCCAGCACCGCAGGCTGAAGCTCATTTGAAAAGGTCGGCGGCGCATTGCAGAAAGGAATGGGAGTATCAGGGAAGTTCGCGGAATCGTCCATCGCTTTCCAGAATCAGCGCGTGGCAGTTGAAGGCCCGCAGCACTTCCGCCGCGCGCGCATCCTGCAGATTGAGCACCACCTTGGTCATCGCGTCGGCAGTCGCGCAGTCTTCCGCGAAAACGGTGATAGAAAATCCGGTGCTGACATCCGCGCGGTCGCATGAGGCAATCAGGTCGAGATTGCCGCCTTCATCGGAATAGCTGTAGCTGCCAGTGGTTGCCAGCGCGGGGCGAGGGAGGTCGCGGATTTGGAAAAATTCGCCCATCGCGTCGGGACGGCGGATCGATGCGATCCGTTCCCCGTGGCCGATGAACCGCAGGTCTCCGCCGGCGTTAACAACGCCTGAGCAGCCGTGCGCCGCGATGATTGCCGCAGCCTGGTCAACGGCGTAGCCCTTGGCGACACCGCCGAGGTCCAGAGCGAGAGGACGGCTTGCCCGGACTTCGTGGCCGCGAATTTCGAGATCCCGCCACGTCGCTCCGCGGTCCGGAAGATGGTCCGCGAGATTCGGCCTGCGGTTCTGGTGAATCAGTGCAACCCCGGCGCGGACGGGATCGAACGCGCCGGCCGACGCCTCGGCGCATTTCAGCGAGAAGGCAATCACCTCGGCCGTCGCCGGATCCACGATGACCGGGTGGCTGTGCGCGTTTCGCGAAATTTCCGCGAGATCCGAGTCCACCGCATGTGCGGACATGAGGTGATGGACGCGCTCGATGCGCTCAAACGCTTTTGCAAAAACGGCCGGATCCGCCGGTCTGAGTCCGATCTCGACAAAGGTCCCAAGCAGCGGACGGGCCCGGCGGTCGAGAGTGGGCATGACCTTATTTCGCCAGCGCGCGGATCGCGAGCAAACGGTTCACCCCGTCGGTCACGCTATGAGAGGACAGCGTCGCACCCGAGATATTCATAATGTCTTTGCCCAGTTTGAAGCCGTCGCCAAGTTTCTTGCCCTTGAACTGCTTGCGCCATTCCGGCCGCCGTACCTCGCCGCCATAGGTCTCCTTATATTCGAAGATCTCCACGCCGCGGACCTTGCCGTCGGGACCGACGCCCATGCCGAAGGTGATGAACTCATGCT
>JANMYL010000088.1:0-8661 GCA_031382045.1 Akkermansiaceae bacterium
GCGCTACCATTCTGGTTACTGGCTGGCGTCAAAGTGAAGGTCCGATTCGCACCGCTACCCGCAAGTGTGATGCTAGAATTTGGAATCAAGGAAGGATTGGAAGAACTAGCACTGACCAACAGTGACGCGGCAGCAGTTTCAGCGTCATCCACTGTCAGTGCAATCACTCTGGACACAGCGCCTTCGCTAAGAGTGAGATCGCTAACCGGACTGAGAGTTGGCGCGGTATTTACCACAACTGGAGTTGGCCCCTCGAAATTTAACCCAGATGTCGTCACAAACATCGCGCTGGAGGGAATCTCAACCTGAGAAATCCCAGGACCCGACCAAGCAACGGAAACATGATCGCCGCCGCCACCATCTCTTTGTTGAACCTCAAACCAATAAAATCTACCAGCAACGAGTGGCATCGTGACAGACTTTTGAGAGGGATTTCTACCCCACTGTTGGAAGTCGGTGTAACCATCCACTTGGGCAATAAGAACCTTGTTTGCCTCAGTGGCGTCAGTGCTGAGATAGAGCCTACAATCATCATCGCCTGCGATCCAAAAGGTATAGTCACCACTCGCTTTGGTCTTGAGAAATGAAGTCAGGCGGCGTGAGTAATTGTCGCCGATGTTCTGCGGCGTGGTCAGTGTAGCAAGCGTGCCGGAGTAAGAAGGTGCTCCGTTCCAACTCTGATTTATGAAAGCACTATCACCATTCCAACGCTGTTCGGTTACTGCTTGAACACCAGGATTACAAACAATATTGACGAGCCCATCACCCCATATACCCGAACTTCCCAGAGCACGGATGCTAATTTGAATCGTCTCAGAAACGAGGAGAGCGGTAGGTCGGAGTAAAATTATTTGACCGCTTGCATTAATACCAAATACATTACCTGTGTTGCCACTAATGATCGACCATGTCGTAATCGGTTGCCCATCTCTCACGGTGACAGTGGCAACCACGCTGTTAATCGCTTGGGTTGAAGAGGCCGTGCCGGTTACGGCGTTCACGATCGGCACAGCACTGTCAATCAATTGAATCGTGTGCGTAGGAGGTGATGACAGACTGGCTCCAGACGGGGCCGACAATGTAATAATAATTGTTTTGGTCACCTCAGGAGAACTACTGGCGAGTAGGATCAGCGGAATAGCTTTCATTTGTTCACCAGCCGCAAAAGTGAGAGTCCCAGGAGGAAGTCTGTAGTTTAGGCCATTGACCGCAGTGCCAGACGTAGAATAATTGACGGTGATTGGAGTGCTACCTGCCGCACGATCAAGTAGGACTTGCAGCAGCGGTTCCGAGCCATCAACCTCAATTCGTGTGCTTGTCGCCGTAAGCATCCGAATGGTGCGAGGCGCCGTGTCTGGGATCGCATTACTGACAGGAATCAGGCCGAAGCCGGGTCCCTGCCATCCAACAGAAACGTGATCACCACCTCCACCCTCTTGATGCTGCACTTCCATGTAGTAGGATTGTCCAGCAACTAACGAAATGGCAGCCGACCTTTGAGTGGGATTGGCATACCAATTCTGGAAATTGACATTACCTTCTAGGTTAGCAATTTGAACTTTAGCCCCGGCAGTTGAATTAGTGCTCAAATAAAGTCTCGAACTGTCGTCAGATGCGATCCAAAAAGTATAAGTCCCAGTACTCGGTGCGATGATTTGGCCTGTGAGTCGACGTGAATAATTCTCCCCAACATTCAGTGGCGTCGCGAAGCTACTCAGATAACCAGTATAATTCGCAGGAGTCTGGCTCCAAGTATTATTGTTGTAGACACTACCGCCATTCCAGCGTTCTTCGGTGATTTGGGTTGGCAGAAGATCGTCGAAGATCGTAACTTTAAGCAGATCGCGACCTGTAGTAAATGACGTATTACGAGGATTTCTCAGTTTTAGTAAAGTTGTTTCCAAACCTTCAACAACATTGTCATTCTTAATTCGGATTCGCAAGTTCTGTGAGGTAACGCCTGGCAGGAACGTCAAGGTGCCACTCGTAATTGGCGTATTGCCATTCGCCGCATCAACGAAAGCCCAATCGACATCGTCGCCTGTAGAATTGCCGCCAGCACAAGTAACATCGACGCGGATTGTATTTGTGGACGTTGCAGAAAGCACCACCGGGATATCGCGATATTCACCCAAAATACCCGGTTTTTCACTTGTCACTAGTTCATATTGTTGAAACCCAACAGTGATCGCGGCGATCTCGTTATCGGTAATTTCATACGTGGCATTCGACGGCCGATCTGGACCATAGCCCGTGCCCGGCAAGATGGTTAGAGTGACGGTTTCTATACCTTCAACATTAGTGTCGTCGATAGGGGTCATCACTAAATTTACTCCGAATTGGCCATCAGGGATTACAATGCTACCACTGAGCGCTTGGTAGTCGATGCCGTTCGTGGCTGTTCCTGAAATGGAATAGTTAACGTCCAAGCTTCCTGCGTTACCATTCCGCGAAATATAGAAAAGATTAGTCTCCCCACCACCCTCTGCGGGGGATCGATTGATGGTCGAAATCATCACACGTTCGTTGGGGCTGTCATTATCGACGATTACGTCTTCAGCCGAGCCCTCATTATAAACCCGATAGCTTGGCAACGGCGTAATTTTCAAAACAATCGTTTCAGCAGCCTCCGCAAGGCTATCGTCAAGCAGCAGAAGACTCAAGGTCGTGTCAGACGAGCCATTGGCAGGTACGCTTATGGTCCCGGAAAGTGCGGTATAATCGCTGCCAGAAGTTGCAGTACCACTTAGTGTATAGTTTACAGTGATCATACCCGAGCCGCTGCCAATGGTATGGAAAATGAACGTTGGATTATCACCACCCTCAATCCCTACCGTCCCTGGACGAACACTGACCTGCGGGCTATCGCTATTATCAAGAAGATCGAGACTGCCTTGAGAAGGAATGCCAATGCTGTAAGTGTCGTTGAAATTAGCGACGGCTAGGGTGATCGTTTCGGTAGCCTCCACAAGATCATCGTCGTAAGGAGTGATCACAATGGGCGCATTCTTTGCTCCTGCCGGAATAATCACTTCCCCGTTCAATGGTGCATAGTCGTTACCGTGCAGGGCACCACCGGAGAGTCCGTAGTAAACTTTTAACGGTTGGCTGGTATTACCGCTGCGAGTGACTAAAAACACACCTGAATTTAGTCCCGTTTCTGATGCGACCGCGTCTTGCACGCTAACCGTAACTATTGGGGTGTCGTCATCAGTGACCATGACGGTGCCCACGTTGGAGGAACTATCAACAAGATAGAGACCAGAATTAGCACTAATGGTAATTACCGCATCTTCAGGAATTTCGATCAAGCTATCATCGCTAGGAGTGAGTGTCAAATTGACGAAATTTTGACCAGCTGGAATGGTGATGGTTGTTGGTAAAGTTGCATAATCGACTCCATTGTTGGCTAAACCGGACCAAGCAACAGTCAAATTTAAGGGCGTGGTGGTTGAGCCGACGCGCGAGAATCGAAAGGTTCCCGTGTCGCCTGACGGGCTCTCAGCTGCGTAAGGGTCAGGCGCCGTAACGCTGACTAAGGGCAGACTGGTGTCATTATCAACCACGGTCATGATCACCGCACTGCTTCTATTTGCCAAATAGCTAGCACCTCCAGCAAGTTGGAGTGTAATAGTTTCCGGTCCTTCCTGATTTGTATCATTAACTGCAGCAACGACGACATCAAGGGTCGCAGCTCCGGCAGGAATGGTAAAAGACTTGAAGGAGCCAGAGTCGACATAGTCTGACGCAAAAGTGTAATCCGTATTTTTAACTGCAGTTCCACCAACGGGTGAAACTAATACCACCAAAGCGGCACTGGTGCTGCCGCTGCGGGTAAGCCTAAAACTACCCAAGACGCCACCCTCGACTGCGTCAGTGACTTTAGTGAGTGTAACTGCAGTCGTGCCAATTGCGGTCCAGTTAGCGGTGTTTGTGCCCACCACGACATTGAAAGGATTGGTGAATGTTGGAGTCAGTGTGTATCCGTTGAGAACCGCAGTAAGTGTTTGGGAACCGCTGTTTAAACCCGCGAGCGCGTAGGTCCCATCCGTGTTTGAAAAACAAGATTCACTGCCATTAGACAGATAAACTCCAGATAGCGGTAGTCCACTGGCGGTCACCGTCCCAGTAACCGTTTGTTTGCCATGATTTCCAACGCCTACGACCACGGAGCACTGCACAGTGCCACCTTTCATATCAGACACAGTGAGCATCACTGTCATTTGAGCCGCACTACTAAAACTGCGGGTGTAAGTTGCGCTGTTTGATCCGGACACGCCGTCAGAGCATTCCCAACGATAAGCCAGTGCATCGCCATTTGCGTCGCTCGCTGCGGCAGTAAAAGTAACACTACCGCCGGCGGCGATGGTGGTAGCGGTGCTTGTTAGATTGGCAACAGGAGCTACATTATCAGGGAACGGACCGCGATTGAAGGTAATATCGAGTGACGGCGGTGTAGTCGCATTTACTCCCAAAACCGTAAAATGCATATCCGCCTCGCGGTCCGAGAACGTACGACCAACCGCGATACCGCCATCGTTTTTACCGGCAGGACTGCCTTGAGTGGTATCGAGCAAATGGCCAGCGTTACTTCCCATGCCGCTGTAAATAGCCAATGCACTCTCGGCTAGGCGCCCGCCCCGTGCTGGATGGTATTCGAGATTATACTGACGGACACTATCTTTTGCAACGTTAAGACCGTAGCGCTTTCCCACTTCCAGCGTTGGTTGGTCATAGGCGTATACCCGGTAAGTGCCATTGTTTTTAGCGAAATGAATTGCGTTACTAGGAAGCCATCCCAGCTGACGCTTACTGACGGTATTATAGTGTGCGCTGAAACCATAACCGTCTCCCATTACATCAAAGAAATTGCCATACTCTTCGTTTTCGCCATATCCATAAGGAGTACCATCGAACGACGTCCAAGAATTCGCATGATGGAGACCAAATGAGTGGCCTACCTCGTGATTGATAACATCCATTCCATCCCAAGTAATCCACACTCGACCGCCACCGCCACGTGACACTCCAGCCAACAATGGACCGTCATTGATGCGCACGATAACACAATCAAATTTTGTTGCATCGTAACCCAGTGCAAGCGCGGCAGCTGCCGAGTCAAAATGAACCCAATACAGCCCGTCCGACGATTGCTGATTTGTTTTATACCATGTTAGGGTGTGGGGCAAAGTGACTAGGGGGGTAACAGTAGTAGTTTGAGTCAGTTTTCCATATGAGTTTTCTAGATAGAAACGGGCGTTATCGCGCATGTCAGCATATGCCCGCTCTTCGGTGATTGGTTCAATTTGTTGATCTGGGTAGGTAGCACGAATGTATAAGCAACGGAAGTGACCAATTGAGTTCGAGCCTGTGCCTGGGTAATTATCGTTAAAGTAACCACCACCACCCATGCCCTTGCCTTGGATATAATCACGGTAAATCTTCTGTAAATCTTCAACATGTGAAGGCTCACACAACTTGATAATTTTTTCTTCAATTTCCACAACTGGCGTTTCTTCTGTAACTGTTTCACCTTCCGCAATTGTGACAGTCGTAAGCTTGGAGATCGGGCAAGTCTGCTCGACTACGGCGCCGGACTTGATCCGCTCACCCAATTCCAAAGGCCGCACCGCATTTTCCGCCACGGCCAGATCACGATCAATCGCAACCCCGCGCAAAGGCACACCTTTTTTCGAGGTGATGTTCGCGAGTTTCCCAAAAAAGTGAGGTTGATAACGTATCCCACTTGCTTCGAATGAACGCACCACTGAGTCGGCAGCAGGTATCTGGACTCCCGGCGCGGCTTTACTGAAATAAACATAAAGCTCACCTTTGATGGAAACAGGTTGTTCGAGTAGTTCTTGAATCGCCGCAGGTAGATCTTGGCGAATGACCCTCGGCACAGCCACGGCTAAAGCCCTCTCAGGATCGCTGACTATAAGAGCTTTAAACTCGGGACGCCGCATTCCAGCCAGAGCGATTCCCTCTTCAGTCAGCGCGGCCCGCTGTGCTGCGTTCGCCAGCGACCATCGTTTTGACCATTGTTGAAAGTCCTCGATTTTAGTAAAATCTGGCAACACGACTTGGTTCGCAACATATGGAACCCCGGGAGTAGCGGTCACCACCGATGCCCCAGCAGTCTCTTGCCGAACGACGTCCAATGAGGCTTGGACCACTGGCACTGCTCTTCGCGGTTTTTCACATTGCGTCTGAACTCCTGTTGTCGAGCGCGAACGCTCAGAGGAAAAATTTTTCCAAAAAATTCCTGTCGCGACCAGACCCATCAGGCAAATCGAGCCAAGAATACGAAAAATAGTGAATTGACGAGACTGTTTGGGTTTTGGAAACATAATAATCGGTAGGTTCTTTATTTTACACTCATTATCTTTGCAAATTCTTTTTTTAGTAAGTGTATCACGACGATCAAGCTATGGAGAACAAGTAATCGTCGAAGGTGGAATCGAGCAAGGCGCGGCGGCGTTTCTTTGGCAGGCTTCGAGTATCAGATTCATCGATCTTTAGTAAATTGAGTAAGTTACGGCGCAAGGCACCGAGGTTCTCGGCTGAATTTCCAACATCGGTTTAGTTGTGGTCTTCGCGTAATGCTGTGTCTAAGACCCAGTAACAGCTGTTCTTATACTCCAATACTTGCGGATATAGCTTTGTAACGCAGAAGCTGGTTCATTGAGGCTGCTGATGTAGTAGCGAACTTCCCTGCAAATTTCGTCGCTGTCGAGTTGGGTCCTCTGCGTCTCCACATGAATCAGGTTGCACAGGTCGCACCATTTGCCCCTGATGCCGTGATCCATCCAATCTAGGCGATGGTTAACCGTGACCATACGACCATTGGATTTCTCGATCCGTTGGTCATAAATCCAACCCTCGCTGTATTGGAGATCGAGATTGCGGTGGGCGATGTGGGTGTGTGAGATGAGCTAGATTCTGGGACCAGCGCCAACGAGAAATAACCAACAGATGGAATCCAAGCCAAGAAAGCGCTACACCGCCGAGTTCAAAGCCCAAGCACTCGAACTCCTCACCACCGGCAAGCCCGTCAGCCAAGTTGCTCATGAGCTCTGCATCAGCAGCAATCTCTCTACAACTGAAAAAGCCACTCGCAGAGCACCCAATTCGAGAGCGAAGGCCCGCGAGCCGGAGGTTAGAGGGCCGCAGCGGACGAGCTGTATCCTCTGCGGCGCGAAAACTTACTCTTCAAAGTGGAAAACGATATTTTAAAAAAAGCCGCAGTCATCCTTGGCACCAAAACTCCAGCGAACTTCGGCAAATGATCACCGGCATTCACACCACCACCGACCACGGAATCCGTCAGATCTGCATCGCCCTCAGTGTCCCATGCAGCAACTACTACCACGCCGCTCACCCCACCGCCAGCCAGCTCACAGGCGGCCACCTAGAAGACCTCATCACCGAGATCTTCAAGAGCCACCGCCACCGCCGCCGCTACGGCTACCGCAGAATCCAATCTGAGGTCATGGATCAAAACATCACCTGTGCGCCAGACATAGTCCGCAGAATCATGACAGAAAGGCACTTAAAAGCCATACAACCCAAGAGCTACATCCCAAAAACCAGCAACGGACGCGCTGACAAATCCTCGGACAATCTCTTGTTAGGCCAGCCTGATCCAGAGCAATCCAATCAAGTCTGGGCAGGCGACATCACCCACATATCCACCTCAACCGGCTGGCTCTACCTCGCAGTGGTCATTGATCTTTGCTCACGCAAAATTGTCGGTTGGGCGCTAGCAGATTACATGCGCAGCGAGTTAGTCATGGATGCGCTTCGACAAGCTCTAGGCAGCCGCAGGATCGTTCCCGAGTGCATCTTCCACAGCGGCCGAGGCAGCCAATACGGCAGCATTGCCTACCGGCAACTCCTCAACAACCACGGGATGGTTGAGAGCATGTCCGCGCGCGCAAATCTCTATTACAACGGCTGGACAGAATCCTTCATGGGCATGCTCAAAAAGGAAATGTTAGGAGACGGCAGCTTCGAAAACGTGATCGACGCCCGCCGCGAACTTTTCGCCTACATCGAGAGCTACTACAACACGCATCGCAAGCACTCAGCCCTTTAATACCGAACTCCCGCCCAGTTCGAAGCCGCCTAACTCACCCCAAAAAAATAACCAAATGCTGGTCCAGAAATCTGTCGCATATCACTCCCGAGTGGCAGGACTTTCAACTCCAAACCAGCCCGCTTTTTAGCTTCAATTTACGCCTTGCTATCGGATGGCTGAGATTTTTTATTAGAAGAAGAATTACTTAGTGACCTTAAGACGAACAAAAATTTGAGATCCCAGATTCGGAATATTGACCTTGACGCGGTCCGAAGGACTTCCGGGTATGATTTCGACAATGCCCGCACTTGTTTCCGGTATATTTACCGTAATCCAGCCGGTCAAATTATTACCGTATTCCACCGTCTGAGAAATTGAAGCTTCAGCTGCATCGCTGCGGTTGTATTCGAAGATCAATTGACCAGCAGATTTCACTATCACTGGCAAGGGCGCCTGCGATGAAGTCATCGGCTCACCACCAAGCACAAATTCGATCACGTTAGGGATACCGTCATTATCAGGATCATCCATCACACCGTTGTTGACACCCACTGCCATCCCTTGCACCGGGTCGGAGGCCC
>JANMYL010000107.1:0-6636 GCA_031382045.1 Akkermansiaceae bacterium
CAAGCCCGCTCCTTCGTAGAAGTTCGTGCCAGTGCCAAGGCCCTGAGTGCTGCGGAATACGCAAAAGATCGCGAAGCTATCTTTCACCGGCCGAGTGAAAGCGAGGTTGTCGCTTTCTGCGGCATTGAAACGAACCGCAGGCCGACCGTTGATCGCCGCGCTCACATAACTCGGCTGGGGAGTTGTGGCGCCCTGCGTGGCTGTGTTGCCGCTGCCGGAGGAATCAGTCCAACTTGCGACAAGAGCGCCGTTTGCATAACTCAGCGCATCTGCCTTGAACCACGCGGCCAGAATAGGTTGCGGCACCGGTGGTGGCGGAGCAACGACTGCGGTCACGGCGATTTGCGCCGAGTTTTCGCTCTCGCCGGAGGCATTCATCGCGGAGACGACATAGTAATAAGTCACACCATTGGCGACGGCGGTGTCGATGACGGCATTGATCGGCGAGGTGAGTAGGAGGTTTGTATAAGGACCGCCACTGGTGAGTGAGCGTTTGATTTGATAGGTCGTCGCGTTGGGCACTGCCGACCACCCCAGTGATGGGCCGGACTTACCGTTTCTCACGAGCAAAGTGGTGGGCTGTGTCGGCACGGGCCGTGATGGCACCACCACGGCATCTTGCAGTAAACTCAAGCCGACATCGATAAATTGCCCACCTGAGGTCTGACGACAATGCACTGCGAGGACGTTGATGGCGTTTGATTGAATGGCATTCTGTCCCGCAGTCGTGAGCGCAAATAAGGCATAGTTTGAGTTATAGCCGCCGATCGTCGCAGCCAGCACGCCATTGATGTAGATTTCCGTATCCTCGTCGTGGAAAACCGAGAAGCGGAGATTCGGCAACTGCGAGGGCGTGAGAGTGCCGGGGTTGAAAGTACGGCGCAGCCAAATGTCGGGCGTGTTCCACGTCGTGCGGCGGTTGCCGATTGTGCCGAATGCTCCGGGGGCGCTGGTCCAAGCCGTGTCACTGAAGCCCGATGTGAACCAATCACTCGCCGGAGTCGTGGTGGTGTATTTCCAAGTTTGCCCGACCGTCTGCGAACTCGGCATCAAGGCGGGAATCCCGCTGCTGGCCTGGGCGATTGCGACGCGGATCCGATCTGCGTCCGGCTTGCGGACTTGGCGGTCGTAAGTCATGAAACCATTCAACTCGGACTCCACGTCGGTGATTTGGGTGTAAACCGCAGCGCTCAAGCCGCTGTTCGCAGTGAAGTCCGATAACTGCAAACTCATCTCCTCAAACTTGGTGGCAAGTGCATCACTGTTCGCCACCGTCGTGTATTCAAAACCGCTTCCCCAAACGTGATTGGTAATGGGCAGGCCGACTCCACCATACTCGCCGCAGACGACTGCCCGGGTCGCGCTCGCCGGGCTGACAGGATCGGTGTAGTGATGATTGTCCAGGACATCTCCACCGCCGAAATCATCCCAGCCACTGGCTTGGTTGACTAAGCGGGAGGGATCGCGCGTCTTTAGGAAATCTGTAAGTGCAACTGTATCATGTTGCCCTTGGGCTTCGTTGAAAATCACCCAACTGATGATTGATGGATGGTTCCGACGCGAATCGACCATCCGTGTTAGCTCGGCTTTAAACTGAGTTGTGTCAATTGTCTGCGGGGTGCTGTTGTAGGAGTTGCAACTGGGCATATCTTGCCAAACTAACATTCCTAACTTGTCCGCCCAATAATACCAGCGGGCGGACTCCACCTTGATATGCTTACGGATCATGTTGCAGCCTAAAACCTTTGCCTGTTCGATGTCGCTCTTGAGCGCATCATCGGTCGGCGGAGTGTAAATGCCGTCCGGCCAATACCCTTGGTCCAGCGGACCGTATTGGAAGGTAAATTGATTATTGAGTAACATTTTCACAAAACCACCGGACGTTCCAAGACTGATTTTGCGCATCCCGAAGTAGCTGCTCACCCTGTCGAGTTGAGTGGCTCCGTTGGAAACAGTGACCTCAAGGTCATAAAGAAACGGGCTGGAAGGCGACCATAGCTTCGGAGTCGGTACACTGAGTTGTAAGACCGCGTTAGGCGCACCAGTGACGGTGCCGACGACAGTGGCCCCATCTTTCGCCACGGCAGTTACCGTCATTCCGGCGGTCGGTCCGGCCAGTGTCACGGTGACATTGAGCCGGCTGTTGTCGATGTCCGGCACCAGTTTTAAATCCTCCACACTCGTCTGTGGCACTGGCTCCAGCCAGACGGTCTGCCAAATACCGGTGCAGGAGGTATAGACCACATCGTTCAATGCCTTGTCGAGCGTTTGCTTGCCACGCGGGTAGCCGCCCAAGTCAGTGGGATCATAGACTCGGACAATCATTTCATGAGGACCCGCAGTGATGACCTTGGAGGTGATGTCATAGGTCATTTTATCGTAGCCACCGCGATGGATTCCGCAGCTTACGCCATCGATAAACACCTCCGACTCCCAATCCACCGCTTCGAGGTGCAGCAGGATTTTTTGGCCGCTCCACGCCAGTGGTACTACAAACTGCCGCCGATACCATGAGCGTGGATGCTGCGCGGCAACTCCGGAAATGACCGACTCCATGGGGAATGGTACCAAAATTTCACCCGTCAAAGTTTGGTTAGTCGGCACCGAATCTCCCACATTACCAGCCTTGAATTCCCAGATTCCATTAAGATTTAACCAATTAGTACGAGTCATCTGCGGCCGTGGATATTCGGGCAAGGGAGCAGCCGGATCCACCAACTGCGCCCAAGGCGACATAACTGGCGCTTGCAATAGCTGCCATGCCTTTGCGGGAATTGCGCTGACAAGCGAAAGAACGGCAACGGCGAATAGAAATTGATAACTGATCATAATAAAATTTATAATGAAATCGAATCTAGCGGAATAACGCTTTCCCAAATTGGGGGGGCTTTGACGAAAACTTCCGTTACGTCATTACTAATGAGCTATCAGTGGCTATTTATGGCAAGGATTAACTTAACAATTATTTTAAAGACTATCACATCATCTAAACGATGTGAATCGTGCCAGCCGATAACCCTAGATTTATTATCGTTCATCCAGCAAAAGCTGTTTTTCTACGTATGGAATCGGATAAGCAGTAATCCAGACTTCAGAAGTGAATTCGCCAAGGGGAATTTTAGGATTTCCCTCTGATTCAAATTGCATCACAACAGCATCAATTGTTTTCCCAATCATTTCGGGAATAATCGGGAAAAAGTAACTGAAGTTATCATCTGGGCGACTGTTGCCAGTGTCCCAAGTGTTGGAAGGATAGCTCTTCGCACGTTGTGGTGCACCGACCGCTATACCATTGATTCGCAGTGAGGCGTAGGCTCCATCTCGACCGTGTTTGCCATTGCAGGGGATGACTAGGTAAGAGCCTTTGGCCGCCTCGTCCAAGCGAAATGAAACGCTCCAAGCGCGCTTCGCTGGTGCTTTGGCGTAGTCGGCAAAGAGGTTTGTAGCACGCCAAGCATTGCGATTGAGGACTTTACCTTGATTATAGCCGATCACCTCGCCGACATTCAGTGCCTTACCTGGAATTTTGAGGTATCGCACGGTCCGACTGGCAGGGAGATCTATCGTAATTTTATTCAGTTTGCGGGTTTCAAATTTTTTGGTGCCAGAGTAGCTATCTGTTAAGAAACTTGCTTCGCCCGGATTCTCCGGTTCAATTCGTAGCGGCGCGAGGGTCCAATTTTTCAAATCCACTGAGACAAACGCTTCTTGGGGTTTGAATTCTTGGTCCACATTCCGCATTACCCACTGATTGACAGGTGTTGCTTTACCCATATCCAAGCGAAAAGCACCGTTCCAAATGGCACCCTGCGAAAGGCGGTAATAGGTATCTGGATTGTTGTCAAATAGGTAGCGATCCCAAACACCGCGCTCTACCATTAGTTCCTGCCCGAGAAACGCATCACGGCTGGCTTTTACTTGAGGAATAGCGGTGGGACCAGAGCGGGCGATGGAACGGACTTCCATGGCATTGTTGTCTGCGGCGAAACAGGTTGCTTCATAAAGAAATTCAGCATCCTTGGGCACATCGACGGATTTCAGATCACCCAATTTACGGTGGAGTGCCTGCTTGAGTAGTGTCCCCGGGAATGAAACTTCTAAAGTTTTTCCGGCGATGAGGTCGTCAGCCGATTGCCCATCGAGCTTTGCCTTGGCGAATTTACGTGGCTGCGCGGGCAGTGCAATTTTCGCAGTGGTGCCGGGCATTCCCAGCAATTTAATGGTCGCTGGCTTACCTGGGACGTCGCGGACGACTTCATAAGTGCAACCAGTTACACCCAATTCGAGAGAAGGTTCACTGGAAACGATCATCGCATGACTTCGGAATGGCAGCACCGTGATGTCGAGAACTTCACCTTTTTTGAATTTCCCAAGAATAGACTCGGATGGGTGCAAGCGCCGGACTTCAAAGGGGCCATTATCCCGAATTCCAATGCTTTGATCGAGCGTCACCTTATACGTGACGGGATTCCAAGTATTATTTTGCAGAGTGAGAATGCGAGTTTTGTCATTGCCGCGAGAGACGGAATTCGGGCCATAGTTTTTTGCCTCCAGCATCATTCCGTTGGGTAAAATGTCACGATAGCGGCGAGTTAGATTATAAATTCTAGCAAGCTTTGGAAACTCATCGTCACGTAAAAACCAAGGGCTTCCATACAACTCTGGGGCCAAAATCAAATTGCGCGAGAGTGCCTGAAGGACCAAATCGTCTTCCCAGTAATCTAAACTGGACGACAGGCAAACCCCATGGTCTTCAAACAGGCGTTCAGGCCTGCCTTTGCCATCTGCCTTCACTCCAAGCGCGATAGCTCCTGCACGGCCGTGAGTCGCTGTCCCTTCGTTTCCGCGCCAGACATCGATGTAGGCTTCACCGGCCCATAAATGCGTGGTGGTGTGAGCCTCGCCTTCGCCAAGATCTAGGCGGTGATTTAAAACAATCAAATCCGGGCAATATTTACGGCATTCTTTGAGCATTTTAACAAAAGCATTCTGCTTCTCCGGACGCAGTTGGCCGCAGACAGCATCCACCTTGAAGAGGTGAAAATTAAAATCGCGGCAAAGTTTAACGAGCATTTCAGTGCGTGCTTTTTCCTGATCTGGCGTGTCGCCGAAGCCATCAGGACCGAGCCACACGCCAAGGCGGCAACCGAAAGATTTCGCTTTTTCAGCAAGCGGACCGAAACCGTTTGGGAATTGTTTCTTGAAACGTTCAGAATCCATGCTGCCGTAGCCGCCGGGAGTATCTATAGCACCGGCATCAAGAGCGTAGATATCGAGATCCATTCCATAGTCGTCATGGAGCCACTTGAAAAAATCCAGATTCGCGAGTGTTTGCTTTTCAGTCGAGCCCTCATTAGTGTTATCGATCCATGAAAAATAATGACTGAGCGATGGCGTATTTTCATCAGCTCCTGCCAGCGGATACTTACCTGGCTCTTTGGCTTGAAGAACGGAGAAACTCGAGATGCTAATGGCACAGAGACAAAGCCAGTGGCGGAGACATTTAGAAGGAGAGTGCTCAAACTTGGAAATAGAAACGCGATGAGAAGTTGGTGTTGGCATGTTCATTTATTTTCAGTGATGGCTGAGCATTTAGTAACCTTGAGGCATGCGAAAGTTTTATTTTCGCTGCAGGAATAGTCACCTTAACATGATCGGTGAGGCTGCCGGGTTTTGTGGCCACCATATCTGATTTGGTCAGCGGAGTCTCCAATGAGGTGCAATTGATTTCTGGACCAAATTTTAGTTAATTGTAGCGGGTGGTTTTGGCTTCGAATTGGGCCGGGCGTTGTAGTAGGGATTCGTGCGGGCGGACATTCTCTGGAGAATGCCTGCGGCTTCGAGGATCTCGCGGTACGCACGGCTGCCGTATTGGCTCCCACGGTCGCTGTGAAAGATGAGGCGGGGAGCGGAGTGGCGTGTGCCGAGGCTTGCTTGTGTGAGTCTGTGACGAGCTCGGCGTGATGCTTGCGGAAGATGGCCATGAATTCGGCAGCGAGCGAAATGGCAGCTTGGTCTTCTAGCAGGAACGAGAGACCTTCGGTAGACTCAATGGCAAGCCGAGGCCGAAGCAGGCGTGGGAAGTTGACTTCTACGAAACGGACTTCGGTGCATGTCAGTCGATGGGATGGATTGGGGTGTGGTTTAAACATCCCTGCGAGGATGCACGATCAGCGGCGGATAGGGGGGGCGATTTTGGAATGCTTACAAATCAGAAACTATTTTTACAGAAAAAGATTTGTGCATCCGCCCGTAAAACGCCGCGATATCTCAACCCTACCAAGATTTTCTTTTGTCGAACCGTGATAAAAGACACAAAAAGTCCTCTTACCACGATGGTAAGAGAACTTTTGAGTGTATATCAGATCAAGCGCGGCGGCGGCGCAAAAGTGCTAGCATGCCGAAAGCTCCGAGCAAAGCAGCAGAAAGCTCTGGAATTGCATTCACACCGAATGTTACATTATCAAGAAAATTACCTTGTGCTGCCAAAGGAGTAACAGCACCGAAAGAAAATCGGTAAACCCCACCGGCCACAGACTCGAATACATCATTTCCTGAATTGGTTGACCATGCGGTGTTTCCCGTGGTGAAGTTTTGATCAACTTTGACTTCATCATCTATACCCCCTAAAATGCC
>JANMYL010000110.1:0-23617 GCA_031382045.1 Akkermansiaceae bacterium
CGGCCGATGGGCGGCCCAGAGTTTGGGATGATACGGGACCGGCGTGTCGCGGGCGTTCAAGCGCTGTGGCGGCGCGTCCAACAGATGGAATCCTTCTTCGGTCACGCGGGCGATCACCTCCGCAGTGACGCCGCCCCACGGGAAGGCTTCGCCGACCGCTAACAAGCGCCCAGTCCGTGCGACGGAGGCCAGGACTGTGTCGAGGTCCAGCGGCTTCACCGAGCGCAGGTCGACCACTTCGATTTCCCATCCGTCCTGCGCCAGCCGGTCTGCGGCACGCACGGCTTCGTGGACCATCGCGCTGTAGGCCACCACGGTCGCGTGCTTGCCGGGGCGGGTGATCCGCGCCTGGCCGATGGGCAGGTGGTCGCCGTTGATCGACTTCGCCTTGAGCCAGCGATAGAGAAACTTGTGTTCGCAATAGATGACCGGATCGTCGAGCGCCACGCCGTCGAGCAGCATGTGATAGGCATCGGAAACAGTCGCCGGAGTCAGCACCACGAGGCCTGGATATTGGGCGTAGATCCCTTCCATACTCTGGCTGTGGAAGGGTCCTGAGCCGGGGGTGCCGCCGGAGGGTAGGCGCACCGTGATCGGGATCGGCATCCCAGTCCGATAGAAATGTGTCGCCGCTTGGTTGACGATTTGGTTGAAAGCCACCGACGAGAAATCTGCGAACTGCATTTCCACGATCGGGCGCATGCCCTCGATGGCTGCGCCGACCGCCATGCCGATCATCGCGTCTTCCGAGATCGGCGCGTCGAATACGCGGTTAGGAAATTGCTCGGCAAGGCCCTTGGTGGCTTTGAAGGCACCGCCGAAGGTGGCGATGTCTTGGCCGTAAAGGAACACGCGGTCGTCCTCGCGCAGGAGTTTTTCCTGGGCTTCACGGATGGCATCGATGTAGGTCACACTCACTGGGCTGTTGACTGGGAAATGGACTCGGTTAGTGGAAAGCGGGTGGACAGCGCGGTCCAATCTTCGTGGTACGGATCTGGCACTGCTTCTTGTTGGGCTTGGGCCACGGCGCGCTGAACTTCATCGGAGAATTGGTCCTGCCACGCGAGAATTTCATCCTGGGTGGCCAGGTTGTTTTCCACCAGCTGCTCCATTGCTACCTCGATGCAGTCGCGCCCGTAATGGTCGCCGCGGATGTCTGCGGGTATATAGGAGCCGTCGTCATGCTCGCCATGGCCGGACAAGCGCAACAAGTGCGCTACGACCATTTGCGGCCCGCCGCCTTCGCGCACCCGCCGGACGGCTTCGCCGATCACCGACGCGCAGGCTAGCAAATCCGTGCCATCCACTGAAAATCCGCCGATGCCATAGCCGCGGGCCTTTTCGACCAGATCCGCGCAGGCGAATTGGCGGTGGTTCGGCGTCGAGTAGGCAAATTGGTTATTTCCCACCACGATCACCATCGGCAGGCGCTCCACGGCGGCCAGATTTAAGCCTTCGTGAAATGCGCCGGTCGAAGTCGCCCCGTCGCCGATGCAGGTCGCGCCGACGCGTCCGGCGAGTGTGCCTTGCAAGCGTTTTGCAAACAGCATTCCAGCGATCACCGGGACTTGTGCGCCGAGGTGGGAAATCATCGCAGGCATGCCCATTTCCGGTCGCCCGCGGTGGATATTACCATCGCGTCCACGCATCGGACCCTCGACCGAGCCGAGGTAAGTCCTTGTACAGTCGATGATTGGCTCGCCGAAAGCGGTGCGTCCAGCCTGATCGCGGATCAGCGGGGCGAAGAAATCCGTGCCTTGGATCAAGGCGGTGCCGAGAGTGGCGCTGACCGCTTCTTGACCGCGGCCGAGATAGACTCCGCCGACGATTTTCCCCGCTTTATATAGACTCGAGAGTTTGTTTTCGAGGATGCGGGCTTTGAGCATCGAATGGAAAACCGACCGCAGGAAATCACGGTTCATCACCACTCCATCAGTGAAAGGTTGCAGTTCCAAATGGGGCACGGCAGAAGCCTAAGACAGTGCATGTGAAACCTGCAACCGCTTTCCCGTAAAGTCATCAGCCAGCAGGGTTTTTCATGGGATCACGCAATAAACTGCGGCCGAGGGGCGGGATGTCTGCTCACAAGAGGCCTGTCATCGACAGCAGTGGAGCCCTCTCGCCTTGATAGTCCTGCGGGAATCTTTTTCCGAAACCGCTCTTGTCCCTTCGCTGATCCCTGCCATACGCTTGCCCAGCCCGTGCCTAACGTGACCCAGTCTTCAACTCCCACCTACATTCTCGGCGTTTTGCCGTCGCGTTGGGGTTCCACGCGCTTTCCAGGCAAGCCGCTGCATCTCATCGCTGGAAAGCCTTTGATTCAGCACGTTTGGGAGCGTTGCCGACAATGTTCCGGATTGGATGAAATCATTGTTGCTACTGACGATGAGCGCATTCGTGCCGCGGTGATCGCCTTTGGTGGCAAGGTTGCCATGACCTCGCCGGACCATATCACCGGCACCGACCGCATCGCCGAGGCTGCACAAGCCGTACCGCAGGCGACTCACATCATTAATATCCAGGGCGACGAGCCGCTCATCGATCCCGCGCTTATCGACCAGCTCGCCGCGGCGATGGCAGCAGACGCCACGCTCGACATGGCCACCGCCGCCAACCCGCTCGATCCCGCCGACCCCGCTGTGCAGGATTCTAACGTCGTTAAAGTCGCCATCGCGCTTGACGGGCGTGCGCTGTATTTTTCCCGTTCGCCACTGCCGTTTTTTCGTAATCCAGTCGAAGGTTTGCCCGTCTTACGACATAAGGGGATTTACGCTTACAAGCGGAGTTTCCTTGAGCGCTTCATCACTTGGCCGCCCTCGCCCTTGGAAAAAGCCGAGTCTCTCGAACAACTCCGCGCCCTGGAAAATGGTGCATCTATTAAGGTTCTCATCACTTCCGACGCCTCACCCGGCGTCGATACCCCGGAACAAGCCCGCGAAATAGAAAGAATGTTAAAGGTGATCAGTTGAAAATGATGGGTGAAGATTTTGACTCACCTTTTGTTTTCCGCTCTTAGCCAATAACTTTTAAATACTAAATTTTAACTAAACCATGAAATACATCTTTGTTACCGGCGGCGTCGTCTCCTCACTCGGCAAGGGGCTTGCCGCAGCCTCTATCGGCACCTTGCTCGAGCATCGCGGCCTGACCACGTTAATGCAGAAATTCGACCCCTATCTCAACGTCGATCCGGGCACCATGTCACCCTTCCAGCACGGCGAGGTTTACGTGCTAGACGACGGCGCGGAGACAGATCTCGACCTCGGCCATTATGAGCGATTCACCTCCGGCGTGCTCTCGCGGATGAACAATCTAACGTCTGGCCAGGTTTTTGACTCGGTCATCAAAAAGGAACGCCGCGGCGAATACCTCGGCAAGACCGTCCAGTTTATCCCGCACGTGACCGATGAAATTAAGCTGCGGATGCACAAGGTCACCGAGGATAATCCTAACACGGACGTGCTCATCACCGAGATCGGCGGCACCGTGGGTGACATGGAAGGGTTGTTATTTATCGAAGCGCTACGGCAATTCGCGCTGGAAGTGGGTAAGGAAAACGTCTGTTTCATCCATGTCACGCTGCTGCCTTACATCAAGGCCGCTGGCGAGGTGAAGACCAAGCCCACCCAGCAATCCGTGGCCAAACTCCGCGAGCTCGGCATCCAGCCAGACATCATTATTTGCCGCACGGAGGCAGATCTCGACGAGGATAACCGTAAGAAAATCGCCATGTTCTGCAATGTCGAGCGCAAGAACGTCGTCGCCTTCCGAGACGTAGCTCACACGATTTACGAATGTCCGCTCGACCTCCGCCGTGACAAGATTGATCGCCTGGTGGTGGATAAAATCGGCCTTGGCCACACGCCGTCGCCCGCGCTGGAAGATTGGGAACGCTTCGTCCAGCGCGTCATCCATCCGAAGCACAAGGTCACCATCGCCGTCGCCGGCAAATACATCGAGCTGCAAGACGCATATAAATCCATCTATGAATCTCTGATCCACGCCGGCGCGCATCACGACACCAAGGTGCAGATCATCCGCGTGGAAGCGGAGGCCATCGAAGACCACGGCCCGAAGTCAGTCATCGGCGATGTGGATGGTATCCTCGTCCCCGGTGGTTTCGGTGACCGCGGCACGGAAGGGAAAATTCTAGCGGCTAAGTATGCACGTGAAAACAAGATCCCATATTTCGGTATCTGCCTTGGCATGCAGATAGCCACAATCGAATATGCACGCAACGTTTGCGATCTGAAAGGCGCGAATTCCACTGAGTTTGACAAGACAACCAAGCACCCTGTTATCTGCTTGCAGGAAGAGCAAAAAGGCATCGAAGACATGGGAGCGACTATGCGCCTTGGTTCCTCCGAATCGATCCTTTTCGCCGGCACCAAGGCTGCGGATCTTTATGGAAACGTGGATCGTATCCACGAGCGTCATCGCCATCGGTATGAATTCAATTCTGACTATCAGGACCGCTTGCAGGACGCCGGCCTAGTGATTTCCTCTGTCTCGGCGGAGGAAGGGCTCGTCGAAATCGTCGAGCTGCCAGAGCACCCATTCTACATCGGCGCGCAATTCCATCCTGAGTTCCAGTCCAAGCCGAATCACCCGCATCCGCTCTTTGCAGGCTTCGTCGCCGCCGCGCTTGAGCACTCGCAGAAGCCCTGAAGTTTTCTTGTTCTCTGCGGCGTATCCGGCTGAGCCGGAGCTGCTGTGGGCGCGTGCAAAGTTTCGTGCGCTCCGGGCCTTTGCTAGATAGTGTTAGCCAATTCCATTTCGGAAGTTCATTATGGCAAGTGGTCTATATGATCGCAGGGCGAGACACGCGCGAAAGGTAGATGCTGTGATCTAGGATGTGGGCTCCACAAGCAGTCGCCAAGTTGGGACGGATTTTCAATTCTTGGAACTGTTTACTCGATGACATGCACCCCGCGCGGATTGATCCGGGAGACGTAACTTTGATTTCCGATGGGGATCGCGGAGAAGACTTTACTAACGGCATCGGCTACTTTGCGGGCGGTTTCCTCGCCTTCGCAAAGCGCAAAAACTGACGGGCCCGCACCGGAGATTGAAAAACCGAGGGCTCCAGCGGAGAGGGCTGCGCGTTTGGCTTTGTAGAAATCTGGGATGAGTTTCTGGCGGCGCGGCTCGGCGATGACGTCGTGGATCGAGCGAGAAATGAGGCCGTAATCTTGTTGGATGAGGCCGCAAAGCAGACCGCCGAGATTGCCGATTTGCTGGGTGGCATTTTCGAGTGGGATTTCCTTGGGCAGGATTTCACGGGCGACTTTGGTGAGGATTTCGATGTCTGGGTGGACGACGGCGGCCCACAGGTTTTTGGGCGCGGGGATCTGGGCGAAGTCGAGTTCGTCGTTAGATCGGATGAAAACGATGCCGCCGAAGAGGCAGGGCGCGACGTTGTCGGCGTGCCACGCGCCGTCGGCGGAAGCCTCGCCAGCCATGGCGAAGGGCAGCAGTTGTTTTTTGCTAAGCGGGTTGCCAATCAGTTGGTTGACGGCGAAAGCACCGGCAACGGATGAGGCGGAGGACGAGCCGAGGCCGGAGCCGAAGGGCATCTTCTTGTGGATTTCCATCTCGATGCCGCGGTCGGACATGCCGAGGTGTTTGAGTAGATCGAGCGCGGCGACCCCGGCGCAGTTTTGGGTGGGATTTTTCGGGAGTTTGCCGTTGTCGCCGGTGATCTGGGTGATGTGCAGGCCGGGTTTGTCGCTGAAGCGCACGATAATTTCATCGCCAGGTGAGTCGATGGCGAAACCAAGGACATCGTAACCGCAGGCGACGTTGGCCACCGTGGCGGGTGCGAAGACGCGAATTTCAGGAGAGTTAGACATAAGGAATGAGATTAGAAGAACCAGCCGCGTTTTTTGCGTTTGTAGGAGCCGTCGCCGACGGAGATGACCTTGATGTGGGTCTCGGTGAGGCCGTCCTCGCGGAAGCCGAGCTTTTTGGCGGCGCGCGGCGTGAGGTCGAGAATGCGGTCGGGGATAAAGGGTCCGCGGTCGTTGATGCGGACTTTGAGGGATTTGCCGTTTTGGAGGTTAGTGACCTTGATGAGGCAAGGCAGGGGGAGGGTTTTATGGGCACCAGTGATGTGCCACGGCATGACTTTTTCACCGAGTGAGGTGTTGCCGCGCTTGAGACCAAAAAATGAGGATTCGTTGTACCACGAGCAGGTGCCAGTTTCCTCGAAGTCGAGTGCCGCCTCGACGCTCATCGGCTGATAGTGCTGACCGCGTACGTTGTAAGAGCGGGTCTGATAGCCATCGTGGCCGCCCGGCCGGGAGAAGCAGGAAGTGAAAACAGAAACCGCCGCGCAGCAGATGGCGGCGAGGCGGATCGGTGTATTTTTGAGGAAACTGAAAATCACGATTTGCGCTCGCGGATGACTTGGAGGGTGGTGGCGACTTTTTCTTTCATTTCTTTGCCGGGCTTGAATTTCACGGCGGCGCGGGCTGGGATCGGCACGTCTTTGGAGGGATCTTTCGGGTTGCGACCGATCTTGGCTTTCATTTCTCGGACTTGGAATGCACCGAAATTCCGCATTACGACCGAGTTCCCTTGGGCGAGAGAATCGGTGATTTCATCAATGAGTGTCTGGACGACTTCATGCACGTCCTGCTGGGTGATTTCAAATCCCTTAATGCCGAGTTGATCGGTGATTTTGATGACAAGTTCGCGTTTGGTGATGGTGGCCATTGGGGTAAAGAAAGTGTTGATGATTAACGATGCGAACTGATTGAACTACGAGGTAGGCGACTTTGTCTCCTCAAAAATTGTTTAATTCAGTGCACTTTCCATGCCGTAAGGATGATGAAATCCAAAATTGGAGGATGATTTGCTAATGATTCTACCGAGATATTTGATCGGGAGAATCAGGACTTCAGGGCTCTATTTTTAAACCGTCATGATCATGACGAACTTGAGCTTGCCATTACGCGCGGCAAGCAGGGTTTGGGCTTTGTTTTAAAATCACCCCCTGCCGCTCAAACTCGTAGCGAAAGTTTTTCGCTTGGGCGGGAGTGAGCGGTGCGGTGTGGCTGAATCATTCAGGGATCGAGTCGTAAATCCCTTCCAGCGAGAGCACGGTGTAGGCGGTGACGAGGACAGGGTTGGATTCCATCCAGCGGCCGTTGTCGTTGAGCCATGAGCCGTTTTCGCGTTGGGCGGCGAGGATCTTGTGGCCGAGTTCGTTGCGCCAGTCGGCTTCGGTGCCGTCTGCGAGTTTGAGGTTGTCCACGTTAGCGGCAGTGAGTGCCTTGGACATGGTTTGATAGTAATAATAAATGCCTTGGGTGCCCATACCGGGGTTTTCAGTGAGGGTGTAGTTTTTACCGAGCCATTCCTTGACGGCGACCACTCGCGGGTCGTTGGCGCTGACCTTGGCATAGATGAATGACAGGAGTCCGGCATAAGACATGGAGCCGTAGGAACGGAGCGCTGTTCGACCGTTAGGGAGCTTTTCCTCGCCAGCTTTGGTTTCGTTAGGCCCGTAGATGAATCCACCTTTGTTTTTGGGATCGTTGGACGCCCATTCGCTGCTGTTGGTTTCTTCTAGGTTCTGGCAGCGGGAGAGGAAGGTGACTGCTGCGTCCCAGTCGAGGTCGGGTTGGTCGCCGTGTTTGCCGTCTTCTACCACTTTTTTCGAAAGTGCGAGGGCCTCGATCGCGAGGTAGGTGTTGGACATGTCTGCACGATCGTTTTTCGAGCCATAGCCGATGCCGCCGTCGTTCGGGTTGTCAGTTTCCTTTTTCTTGTCGATGTCCCACTGATTATCGATGAGATGTTTACGAGCTTTGACGATGGCGGGTTCATCGCTCTCGCGGCCAGCAGCGACGAGGGCGGTTATAGCAGTGGCGGTGTTATAGACTGATAGGCCGCGGTTGTAGATGCCGCCGTCTTGTTTTTGCTGGGCGAGAAGCCAGGTAAGACCTTTCTCGACGGGCGGGGGGAAGGGAGCCTTGCGGTCGAGACTCGGGTCGCGGGCGAGGGCGGTGAGTGCGAGGGCGGTGAAGGCGGGTAATTCGCCGTCATCCCAGTTACCGTCGGCTTTTTGTTGGGTTTTGAGCCAAGCATTGCCACGGGCGATTGACTGGCGGATTTCCTGTTTTAGAGATTCGTGGCGGCCGGGGGCTTTTCCTGCGGCAGTGCCGATGGCGGTGCCCAAGATGATGAGGGTGGGAAGTAATTTCATGGTTTCGGTAGTGGGGCGGTGTTTGAATAAGGAGCGATAATCACGGTGAGATTTGTTTGTGGCGGTGGCACTCGCTTGGAAAAGGCGACCCACGAGGTGTCGTCCTGATTACCTAGACCGGGAAAATTGATTATCGCTTGGGAGGATACGAGGATCGCGGCGATGTCGCCGGTCATTTCAGGGACGTATTTACCCTCTTGGAGACTTGAGCCGCTGTAAATCCAAGGTCCTGCGTCCATGACGGTGGTTTTTACTGAATGCTGGATCCAGTCATTGATCGGAACGCGTCGGGTAGTGCCTTTGTCGTCCCATTCCACCTCGATGGAGATGCGGGCACCGGCTTTGATGGCGGCGGGCACATCGGGATATTTGTCTGTAAGGAGGCCATCTTCATTGGGGATCGCGAAGAGTTCTTGCGAAGCTGTGTAGCGCAGAAGTGTGAAGGCGAGATTGAGATCGGTGGGGGAGATTTCGGTGATTAGCATAGCTTCGTGAACTTTGCCTTGGGCTAGGACGATGAGGTATTCGAGCAAGCCCTCAGCCATATTTACCTTTGCGGGAAAGCGAATTTCTCGGGTTTTTTGGTCAAATTTCACCGCTCCTACCTGGTATTTTGTCTCGTCGAGTTTGATCACCGATGATGGTAATGAAGTCTGAGGTGATGGAACGTCTCGAGCCAGCGCCAGAGAGATGCAGGTAGGGATGATGAGGAGAAAGCGAGTGAATATGGGTTGTGTGTGAATCATGGCTACATATCTACGTTTGGTGGGCAGACTAAATTAGAACGAATTACGAATTAATCGGTTTTTTTCGGCGGTAAGTTCAGTGCGGTGGCGAATTCGCTCCAGCAGAGGCGGGTGATGCGGAAGGTGAGTGCGTCTTGGATGCTTTCACCACTCGTTAAATCCGCAGGCGGCGTGTAAGCGGTGGAGCGGCGCAGATGGCTTTGAATGAGTTGAAAAACGGTATTTAAAATGTCATCTCGGAGGGTGTCGGGCGACTTTGCAGTGAAGGAGCGGACTTCGGTGGAAACTGATTTTTTATCGCGGCCGGCAAGCCAGATCGCGATCGGCGCTGGGCCTTTGGTGCTGCTGCTGATCTTGCCGACGGTGACTGAGGTTTTGATTTTAACGATGCCGGAGGATGCTCGTTCCAAATCACGGGCAACGCGCTCAAGGATGGGAGGTAGCGTTTTAGCCAGTTTTTTCGACGTTCCTGCACGCAGGGAGAGTGTGATGGATGTCTCGGGTTTCGCGTTCCAATCTGGGAGTTTTGGGCGCAAGCGTTTGATGGCGGAGAGAGTGGTGAAGGTTTGGCTGGCATCGGGGTGGGTTAAGTCGAGGACTCGTTCCCAAGCTAGCAAAGCGCGTTGGAATTCGGATTTTTCTTCAAGCAGTGTCGCCAGTTCCATGAGATGGGTGCTGCCTTTCGACGAACGCACGCCGTAATCTTGCAGGCCAGGTGGAGTCGTCAGATCTCCCAGTTCGATGATTGGTTTAGGCAGCTCGACCGGCGGTGGCGGCGGCGGCGGTGGTGGAGCGATTACGGGAGGAGAAATCGCGTTGTCCACTCGGTCAATCTGCGGCAGGGATGACTCGATTTTAACCCGGATATCCGCCAGATGGGATACGGAAGGCGATGTGACGAAATCCAAATGGCGCGTGTTGCTCCACCATGTGCCTCCGACGACGGCGAGGACAAGGAGGATGACCACTGGAATGGGGACGCGCACGGCGGCAGGGTGGCGCGGACTCTCGCTGCCGGGAAGCGGAAACCTCACACCGCGCTGAAAAAACAAAACGCCCCAACTGGAAACCCAGTGGAGCGTTTTGAGAGGAAATTAAATATAGCAGATTATTTATTGCCAGCGCTTTTGACGAGCAGAGCACGCTTGCCAACCCGCTCGCGGAGATAATGCAACTTAGCGCGACGAACTTTACCACGGTTGGTGACTTCGATTTTTGCGATTCGCGGCGTGTGAAGCGGGAAAACACGCTCGACACCTTCTCCGTAGGAAATCTTACGAACGGTGAATGCGGCGTTCACGCCGGAACCGCCACGGGCGAGGACGATGCCAGCGAAGATCTGGACGCGTTCTTTGCCACCTTCAACAACCCGGCAATGGACCTTCACGGTGTCTCCGACGTTGAAGTCAGTGACGTCTTGCTTCAATTGCTCTGATTCGATCTTCTTAATGATGTGCATGGGGTCCTCCTTTGCGGAAAATAATGTGCTAACAGCGGCGTCTTTGCGGTGTGCCGTGACGTGCGGGGCGGAGAGCTACCGGATCAGTTTGGGGATTGCAACCGCGAAATTACTCGAAGTTCATGCTTTTCCATAAACCGCTGCTGGATCGAACGACTTTCCGGGGCCGATGAGTTCCAATTTCGTCGTCTCACCGTTCACGCCTGCCACCACCTTGCGATAAAAGCACGAATTCCGGCCAGTGTGGCAGGCACCGGCGCCGATTTGCTCGACCATGAGAATCAGAGCGTCTTGATCGCAATCCGTGCGAATTTCTACGATTCGTTGGATGTGGCCAGAGGTTGCGCCTTTGTGCCAGAATTCTTGGCGCGAGCGAGACCAGTAAACCGCCTCGCCGATTTCGAGAGTCCGCCGCAGGGATTCCTCGTTCATGTAGGCGAGCATCAGCGGCTCGCGGGTTGTCGCGTCCATCGCGAGCGCTGGCACGAGGCCGTCGGCGTCGAACTTCGGAGAGAAATCTGCACCTTCCTCAAGGGCGGTCTTGGCACCCCGCGGGGCAAAAATGTTTTTGAAATCCATGCAATGACCGTGAAACGGGTCGTCTGAGCTGTCCAGTTTTTCCGCCGCAGTGGCACGCGGCGCAGAGGCAACTTGTTTATCGTTTCAAACCTGCGATGAAAGATGAGAAAAAAGCTGCGCCGTGTTCGAGTGCAGAAATTTCGATGAATTCATCCACGGTGTGCGCTTGGTCGATCGTGCCGGGACCGATGCAGATACTGGGAATTCCGCCTTTGGAAAGGTGCGCTGCATCCGAAAACCATGGTGCACCAGTCAGCTTGCAGGCTGAGTCAGTGGCCAGCAGCGCTTGGACTATTGGGTGATCCGCCGCTGTCTCCATCGGTGGGTTTTCATGGGATTTCACAATCTCGATGGGTAGATCGAAAAACGCGATTGTCTCGGTGAGTAGCTTCAGTGCGCCACCGGCTGCCGCGAGGGCGGGAGTGATTCGGATATCGATTTCTGCTTCTGCAAGATCCGGCACGATGTTCGGTCGTGCGCCGCCACGGATCATGCCGACGTTCATCGTCGAATGACCGAGCACCGGATGGGTGAAAGTAGCGAGCTGGCCGCCGAGGTGGTGGTCGAGCAGGTCCAGTGCACGGGCTAGCTTGAGAATAGCGTTCTCCCCCCGTTCCGGCTGTGAGCTGTGTGCCGCCTTGCCGCTGGCCCGCAAGGTCGCCCACAGCGAGCCTTTTGTCACGTGGACGACCTGCATCGCTGTCGGCTCGCCGACCATTGCGAAGGTGTAATCTTGGCCATGTCGATTCACGAAATCCTTAGATCCCCATTGTCCGGATTCCTCGCCCATGAAGGCCACGAAATCTACCGCCACTGGCAATTTTGCCAGAATGTCCTGATGTTCGTGCAGCGCCCACAACATCGCCGCCATCGGGCCTTTCGTGTCGGACGCACCACGCCCCCAGAGCTTCCCATCTTGGATATCGCCACCGAATGGCTGGATGGTCATCCCTCCAACGCCGACCGTGTCGAGGTGCGGTCCGAGCAGGATGCGTGGTCGCCCGTCACAAGGAGCGAAGCGGGCAATCAAGTTTGGCCGGCCGGGTTGGATTTGCTCCAGCACCACGTCCGCGCCGATGGATTCCAGCCAGCCAGCCAGAAAGATGGCGAGCGTCTCTTCGCCTGTGTGCTCGGTGCCCGGCGCGTTATCGGGATTGACCGAAGGAATGCGGACAAGCTGCTGAAGGAGAGAAACAACGTCTTGGCTCATGATTGTTTGAGTGAATATCTTCCTGTTTTTTCAGTGCTTAGTTTTCCCATGAAACACTTTCGAGTCATGGAAATAAGATATTGAGGTGAATGAAGTGTGAGTCAAGATTTCAGTCAAATTGCTATAACTAGTCTTGCCGAAATTTTATTGAAATCTCTTGAAAATTTCGTGCCGCTCGCAGCAACGACAATCGCTTCTTGGCATTCTCATCGCGCCGCACAGCAATGCTGTTTCACTCTCTTTGGGTCACAATTAAGAGGCATTCTTTGCCGCGACAGTGATGACGCAGCTGCTCATTTCACAGGTATTTGTTTTTATTGGATTTCTAAATTGCGGGGAATTTGCGGAGGAGAACAGGCAGGAATGCCAGTGTCACTCGAAGGCTTACTCCGCGCGGGATAAGCGGGTGATGCCGCGCTGGAGAAGTTGGGAGTCCACGCCGGTGGCGACTGCGTCGTCCAGATAGACAGTGAAGTTTTCCTCGGCGAATTCGATGGAGTGGCGCTCGTTCATGTTGCTCTTGAAGGCTGCGATGAGGCTCTTCATGTCCTTGATTTCCATGCCATTGACTTTACGGACGCTGAGGTTGCGCAGGCTTTCGTAGCCGACGGTGGCAGGGGTGGGAATGGCACCGCTGAGGAAAACGACGCGGTTCATTTTCTCCTCATATTTTTCTGGGTTTTCCATGGCATCGAGGAAATTGAGCGGGGCACGGCTCTGCCAATTTTCGCCGTAGGCCTCCATCAGTGGGCGGGAGAGTTCTTGGAAGACTAGGCCACCCTTGATGAGGAAGTTCGGGGCTTTACCGAAGTTGTAAGCAGGGACGAGGCGCGCACTTTCCTCCTCGCGGGTGAGGACTGGCTTGAGCTCCAGTGGCTGACCTTCGCGAAGCAGTGAGAGGGTGACTGGCTCGCCGGTGGATTTCTCCCCGCGGATGAGGTGGCCCCAGAATAAGCTGCCGTAGTGTGGGTGCTGGTAGTATCCGCGGCGGTCGATGGCTTGGCCGTCGATGGCGAGCAGGACGTCGCCCTTTTTGACGCCGGCAGTCTCGGCAGCACCGCCCTTGCGGACGGACTGAATGTAAATTCCGCCCTGATCGTCGGCAAGTTTCAGCCATTGCCGGAAAGACGCGTCTTCTGTGCGGGCGATGGAAATCCCAAGACTGGGGAATCCCTGATAGTTGTCGTCGGCGCTTTCTTGGAGGAAGCGGGAGATGATGTCGGTGGAGGCGACGTCGCAGATCTGGTCCTTGGAGTTATAACTGATGAGGACGCCCGAGAGCTTCCCTTCGTGGACGACGGGCAGCGAGTAACTGCTGGCGGCACTCTGCATGGAGGCCTTGACGAGGTAGGTGAGGAAGCCGTGGCCGGGGAGGAAATTGGAGGTGACGTCGGTGCTTTGTAAATTTCCGGGGGTGAGGAGTGTCTGGCCGTTTTCCTCGATTTGTAAAATTTCGAGAGCTTGGCCAATTTTCGGTGTCGTGTTGATGGCCAGTGGAGTGGTTTTTTCAAACAGGAGCTTGCCTTCCTTTTCGTCCGCGGGGCCCAGCAGGGCGAGGTTCGCCTCGTAGTCCACGGCAATGACTTTGGCCTGCGCGAAATGCGTGCCGTCGGGGGATTCGAATTCGAGGTAGGTTGCGTCTGCGACGAGTTCGGAAGTGGTGAGGACGCGCTGGAGGCCCACAATGGCGGCGAGGGCGCGGCGTTGGTTAGGCGGGTTTTTTTCCCAAGGTTGGCCGGGGTTCCAGGATTGCAGGGTGGCGTTGATGCGGACGACGGAGGTCTTGAGATCTGCGCGGAGTGGGGCGAGCACTTCTGCGGCGGCGGATGTCTGAGCGGCGGGTTCGGATTTTCGCGGCTCGCAGGCGGTGAGGACCAGTAGTAGAGGAAGTGTGTGACGGAAACGCATACGCCGAATGCTGCGTGGCGGGGGGGGGCTTGTAAATCTTCGATAAGGAGGGATTTAATCCCTTTCGTAGATCTCTTGGCTCCACAGGATCCCACTAGCCGCCGATCACCGCACCATCCGTGAAATAGCGAATCCGGCAGCACAACATCTTCGCCGTTCCCAGATCCTTCAAAGCGGTTTCGCGCCTTTTTGTCATTTCCCTTCTTTCCTCCAAGCCTTCTTCCACGATCACGCTCTTGAAGCGATCCTCCCACAGCGTCCCAGTGCGTGTATGCGCGCGGTTGAACCACTGGGTAAAGCCAGCGAGCTGCCAGCCTATTGGCCATTTCCTGAGTTAACACTCACGCGCATTGGCCAGATGACCGCAGCGGGTGTTGATAGTGAGCGCTAGGGTGGATGGCAGTATTTCGGACAGGGTGGGACCTGGACGGGGTGAAATTGCTGCTGAACTTCTTGCAATCCCCGCTGTATAAAGAATAAAGCGGGTCTAAACAACCCAACCGATTCCCTGGCCGTGAAACGTTTCCTTAAATTTCTACCCTCCCTCTGCCTGCTCTGTCCCACTCCGGTGGGCGCTGCCATCACCAGCAAGATCCGCTACCCCCTCGGTGAGGCCGGCTCTTTAGGGGCTCAGAATATTCCATTAGACACCGCCGGCGGGTCACGAAATTTTACCATCGCGACGGGGATCTCCGCCAGCAGAGCCCTTGCTACCGGGGTCTGGGCACCTGGCTCGACCACCTACTTGAGCACCCAAGCCACCTCGACAGAAGGCTGGACCGCGCCGGGCCTGCTCAGTGGACTGGCCACGGATAATTTTGCCTTTGGTGTCTTTGTGAGGACTGCAGCTCTAGACTCCGGGATCCACGATATTTTCACCCTCGGCGGAGATCCAGGCGCACTCAAGCTCTCGGTCGGTCCGGGCGGCTGGTGTGCCAGTGCCCACTATGTCAGCTGGATCGGCCAGTCGGGTGGTGTGGTAGGGTCATTTGCGAGTTCCAAGTGGGCTCATCTCGCCGTAATCCGGCGCGGTGGGGTAAGCATTTTTTATATTAATGGAGTGGCGCGTGGAACATGGAACGGGGTACCCGTCCACGGCACGCCCCATCTTTGTCTCACTCCCGCTGGCGGGCAGTATTTTAAAGGCGATATCGACGAGGCTCGGATCGTAACTTTCGACACCGGCTCAAATGATGCTGCTGTCTTAACGGAACTATGGGGTGCGCCTTCCCTCCCAGGTGATCTCGCGAGTAATCCGGGATTCGAGACAGGGCTGGCAGGCTGGTCAGCATTCTACGGCGGCACTGTGACAGCAGATGCGAGTGCTCCCCACTCCGGTACTCTTGCAGCGCGTTCCAGCGACCGCACCTCCACAAGTCAAGGTTTAACAATCTCTGGTCTTGCCGCCGCCGTGCCCGGGAAAAGCCACGTCGGCAGCGCCTGGGTCCGGACCAGCAGCAGCACCCCAGTGTCAGTATCGATGTGGACACAGCAGGATGATACTTCCGGCACAAACTATCTCGGCATCGCCTCCTCCACCCAGGTGACGAACGTTTGGAAAAAAATCAGCGGCGTAGTCGCTTATGATGTCAACGGCACGGCCACGGGCTTGCAGTTGAACTTCAACGGCCCTCCCGCTGGGGTGGATTTATGGATCGATGACGTAACTTTCGCCCCTGTGGAGACAGCCGCGATCGAGAATCTCCTCATCAACCCAGGATTTGAAAATGGCACCTCCGGCTGGACGCCCCACGGTCCCACCACAGTCGCCCCATCCACTCAAGCCCACCTTGACAAGGGTGCCGCGCTAGTGACCAACCGCAGCGGCAGTTGGCAGGGCATCGAGCAGTCCGTGACCGAGAAAGTTGAGAGCGGCAGGATGTATTATACTGCCGGATGGGTGACCACGGATAGCACTACGGCAAGTGCAGTAATTTTGACACTCGAGGTGAATGACGACAACGGGCCTAGGTATTTTCAAATCGCGGCCGGCACAGCCAGCAATGCCACATGGACGTGGCTCTCCGGCACGGTAACCATGCCACCCACGAGTGGCTCAATGACTGCAAAATTCTTCATCGAAGGCCCGGCGAGCGGTGTGAACATGCGTGTAGATGACTGCTATTTCGCCCCCGTAACAGGGCTGCGGCGGGCGGCGGCCGCGTTCCCTAAATTGCGGCTAGGTGGGGTAGGAGATGTGGGGAATTGGGCGAATGACCCTCGCTTCAGCGCTGCAATCAGTGCCCACTTCCACCTCGCGTCCCCGGAGAATTCCATGAAGTTTGATAGCATGGAACCAGCCGATGGAGTCTGGCGATTTGCCCAGGCGAATGCGATGAACGAACTGGGCATCACTCGCGGTGGTTCATCACGTGGCCACGTCATGGTCTGGCATAGTCAAGTCGCTGGCTGGGTTCCAACCAATGCTTCACCGGAAACCACACGCACAAATCTGTGGAACTTCATCGATAAAACGGGCTCGGTTTTTAAAGGCAAACTCGCGTGTTGGGACGTCGTCAATGAAGCCTTCGACGATGGGAGCAACGGCTCCCTCCGCAATTCAATTTGGTATAACTCACCAGGAATCGGCTATGCCTCAGCGGGCGATACTTATCTCCGCGAGTCCTTTCGTAGAGCCCGCGCCGCAGACCGTGCGACAGATCTAATCTACAACGATTATAGTAACGAAACTATCAATCCTAAGAGTAACGGAATTTATAACATGCTCGCGGGCTTCGTCGCCGATGGAGTCCCGGTGACGGGTGTGGGATTTCAGTCCCATCTCTTCGGTTCCGCCCCGGATCCCGTTTCGACTCGGGCAAATTTTCAACGCTTACAAGACCTTGGACTGGACCTGCAAGTCACCGAACTCGACATTAACCTAGCCGTCGATTCAAACGGCCGTGCCAATGCCAATGATATCGCAAAACAAGGGGATAGTTATTTCAACTATCTCGGCCTAGCACTCGGCTACTCTCGGCTCACTGTTTTCCAAACTTGGGGAGTCTACGATGGCGCCTCATGGATCCCTTCGTTCTTCGCTGGCCGGGGCCAAGCACTGCCGCTAGATTTTAACTACGACCGTAAGCCAGCCTACTGGGGCATGTGGAATGCACTCGCCGGACAGTGTGAAAAACTCAACGTTCTTGCCGTTTCTAACGGGGATTCACAATCTTCTGTGACCGAAAATACACTCAGCGCGAATGCAGGCAAACAGCTCATTGCGGACGCGGCGGGCGATTTCATCACCCTTCAAGCGCACGTTCCATTCAGCGGTCAGTGGAATGTGAAGATAGGTGCATTAAAACAAATAGCGGGCGGCAATTTCCAGCTCGCCATCGCACCGCCCGGTAGCTCGACCTTCACTAACGTCGGTTCCTCTCAAGATACCCATTCTAGCGGTTCACAAGCGATAGAGTTTAATCTCGGCACCGCAACAATTGGCATCGTCGGAGATTGGCAATTTCGTTTCACGACCAACTCTGCTTGCCAACTATTGTTAGACTACATCCGCATCACTCCAGTCTTGTGCTCACCTACCGTCAGCGGACTTGCAAATCAAAATATCGCGTTGAACTCCAGCATGCCCGCTCAACTCTTCCTCGCCGAGGACGACTTCGCGGAGGGCTCTCTACAAGTCACGGCCACATCTAACAATTCTGCATTACTGCCCTCAACTCGCATCACACTCAAAGGCTCCTCGCCCTACTACACCCTCGCGGCCACGCCTGTTGAGGAGCAAATTGGCACCACCACGGTGACTGTCATAGCGAGTGATGGCAATACCTCGACGAGTAAAAATTTCACCCTCACAGTGGCAGGAACTGCCCTTCAGAAGTGGCGACAGCAGCACTTCAGCACAACGGTCAACACTGGCACCGGCGAGGACAGCTCGGACGCAAATCTTGATGGTGAAAGCAACTTGCTCGAGTTCGCCACTTCTCAGAACCCCCTTGCCGTTGAGCGTGCGAACATCACACTCACCAAAAACGGCACCACGTTGGAGTACACTTATGCCCGTAGCGTCGCTGCGCTAACAGATGGCGCGGCCTTCACTGTCGAGTGGAGCGATGACCTCAGCGCTGGCTCGTGGAGCACAGTAGGAGTCACTCAAAACGTCCTCACTGACTCTGGCACCACTCAAATCGTCAAGGCCAGCGTCGCCTCAAGTGCCAGCAGCAAACGCTTTCTCCGGCTGCGAGTGGTCAAATAGAGCCCTGATGAATCCACCATAGGTCAGTGCTTGCTGCCTCCGCTGCACTGACTAACTTGCCGCCATCCCACCCGTAAGCGGCTGGAATTGGGATCATTCATATCACCAGCTACCCCATTTTACCCTTACTCGCCCGATCAGCGTCAGGGTACCACGCTTGGTGGCGTTCAACGAGGCCCTCGGCAACTCGCTCGGATTGGATTGATTTCAGTTAGGAAATTCCTCACAATTCTTCGCTGTAAATGAGATGCCGGGCGGCACAAAGTCTCTCACACAAACCTGAGCCCTGTCGTCTAACATTTCATAGATGAGCCAGCATGAGAGGGTGGAGTTGCGCAAGGGTTTGCCTGTAGCTGGTCGGGCGCGTGAGGCCTGCCCCGTAGCCAACGGGTGAGATGTAGATTCACTTCGGTAGATGGGTAAGGGGCTTAGTAGAGTTTTACGGGTAGGTGGCGACCGGCTGCACGGACTTTTCCCACACGCTTGGCGAGGTCATTCTGCCAGGTTTTGATGACCTTGGTGTCTTGATTGCCTTTGCTTTTGAGCTTAGCTTCGAACAGCTGCAGGAAGTTGTGAACGATCTTCGTGGCCATGGCTTGAATGCGCTTGCCGGTTTTGCTGGCAGTCCAAGCCTTGTATTCGTCGAGCTGCTGTTCTTGTTGGTCGAAGGCCTTTTCAATGTTCCAGCGTAGGCGGCATTGGTTGAGAGCATCGGGTGAAAGGCTCATCCAGTTAGTGAGAGTGATGTAACTTTCGTCGCTGTCGGGGCAGCTGGCCGTGATTTGACGCCATGTGTCGTGGGTGTTGTTGAAGTGGAGGGTTTCATCACTGACGACTAGTATGTTGGCGGGGGCGATCTCGCGCGGCATCGCGGTCATGGAGGCGAGGTTGTCTTTCCAGGCGCTGAGGATGTAGATGCTTTTGTTGTATTTGAGGTTGTAGGCGTATTGGAAGTCGAAGATGGCGACGTCGTAAACCATGAGGGTCGAACGTTTTTTTGGCAGTAGTGTAAGTCTTTGTCTGTAAAAGCCTACTAAACCCGAGCCTATCTGATCGGCGCGCGCCCACCCCATCCGGGGTTGTGGTGTTCGCCCAGAACGAGTTGCTGGAGGTGCGAACCAAAAAAGCCATCGCAATAAACGAACGCCAAACCACCCCTTTACCCACCATGATCTCATCAACCTCCTTCTTCAACACGGCCTCGGGGAAGGGCTCTTCAGAATCGGCGAACTACTCATGAACGTCGCCATGCTGATCGAACGCAGCCACGACCTCAAGCTCGCTAGCTGGGCCGAGCAAAACATCGCTGAAGGACTCACTGCCTTCAGTTTCCCGGAAGCGAGCCGCCAGCGCCTTCGAACCTCCAACACGTGCGAAATGCTCAACTCACAAATCAAGCGCCGCACCCGAGTCGTCCGCCACTTGCCCAATGAATCCTCACTGCTTCGCTTAGTGACAGGCGTCCTCATCGAGATCTCCGTAGAATGGGAAACAGACAAAATCTAACTCCAACCTGAAACCATAAAAAACAACCCAATTAACCTCAATACTTTAGCAGCGGAAATCTGAATCAGAGAATTTTAAAGAAAAAAAATTTGCGCAGCCAAAAATTTCGCAGTCCCGTAAGCTCCTTATCCACAAGTAGAAATAGGGCAATGAGGTAGTGCAGGGGGCGCGGACTTTACTATTGTTTCTTCACCGCTTGACTTTAAATCTAAAAGAGGCATTTTGCCCCGTCAAACTTCACAAAAAACCCTAAAAACCAATGGCAAATATCAAAACACGCCGTCATCTCTTTTTTGCTGGCTTAACAGTTGCCGTTTTAGCTGTTACAATGTTGTATAATTTGGATGCGCCTACACCGCCTGCAAGTCGTAAAATCGAGCAGGCCGCCAAGGCGAGAACAGTCCCTGTTTCTTCGAAACAAAAACCGTCAGCCACAATTCCATCCGTTGACTTTCCCGTTGCCAGCACCTCCGCAACGATGCCTGCGTCGGACCTTGTGCCGGTTTATAATGCACGTGAAGAAATTTCCACCGCCCTAGTAGCTTTTGATAAATGGGCGAAAGTTTATGCAGTTGCTTCCACTGAAGAAAAGCGAGAAATGACAGCCAAGGGGTTGCCCCTCGCTGAGGCACGCGGCCAAGCAATGGCAACTCTGATTAAACAAGATCCACTCGCGGCTATTCACGCACTATTACCTTACCCGCTACGCAAGGCACTCCCACCGGAAATCGCCACCAAGATTGAGCACCGGGTGAGCGGGGAGGGTGACCTCATGGTGGTGGCCGTCAATCCATTGCCAGGAGCAGTTGTGGCCGAGCCCATTTACCGCACGGCGAAGCTGGCAGACAATGAAGAGTATCGCGCTTATGTCTATGGCAGTCGTAGTAATGATGTTTCACGAACTAAAACTACGATCCTGGGAGTCGCAGTTAATTCACCAACTACCGGAGCCTTAATCGCAGTTCGTGAAGATGCCTACGAAGTGCTCGACCCCGCAGAAGCTGCAGACCTTGATCCGAATCGTGAGCAATCCGTTTGTCCGATTTCCAAAAATTCAACCATTAGCCAGAAAGACGAGACGGCCGTAGATACCGGTAAAAATATCATTTGGTTGTGTCACGGCGGCCACCTCGCAGAATGGCTAACAACTCCCGACGGCAGAATCGTCGCAGCCGCTGGCGGCAGTGGCAGTTCAAGCGGAGTTAGTCCCATCATGCCTGCAACTTGGACCCAAGGACACAAGAAATTTCTTGCGATACGCGTCCGCTTTGCTGACCAACCGGTGGGATTTCAACCTGCCACCGATGCGGATATGCAGAGCGGCATGCAACAAGTTGTCGATAGTGTGCAGCGATGGTCCTACGGCAAAATGACAGGCAGTTTTGTCTTCACTCACACCTTCGACCTCCCCGGCACAGAAGCAAGTTACGCCGCAGGAGGAATGGATCTGATAGGTATCATGCGGACGATGGCATCTGCATATACAGATTCGTCCGGTGGCCGTCCTTACATCGCCGCAAACTTTGATTTTGACACGGTGGTCTTTAATGCAGCCTGGGGCGATTACGCTGGAGTTGCTTGGGTGGGGATTAATGGAAGTATGGTAAAATCTGGCCGTGGGGGGCTTATGCTTCATGAATGGGGGCATAACTTCGGACTCTTTCACGCCAACTACTTGGAGCCCATCACAGACTCGCCAATCGGCGAAGGCATTCATGCTGAATACGGCAATAGCTTTAGTACGATGGGTTCATCGTCAGACGACGGCTCGTATACCACTCAGGAACGCCATGTGCTTCAATGGTTAGAACCGAGCAATACTGCATCAGTGACCACCTCTGGCACCTACAAGATCTACAATTCCGATAATCCAATATTAACTACAGACCGTAAATATACACTTAAGTTAGACAAGTCTGGCTACACTTATTTTGTTGAATACCGACCTAATTGCATTCCCGCCAAGACTTCTTTCGCGACCGATAACGGCGCGATGATTCTATGGCAGCAGAGATTTCAAATACTCGACATGACACCCTTTAGTGCGGGTAAAGTCACCGATGCTTCGCTCCTTGTCGGACACAGCTTTCATGACTCCCTGCGTGAAATCACCGTGACGCCGATTGCTCGCGGCGGTACCGCACCTAACGACTATCTCGATGTCGTGGTAAATTTTAACAGTCCGACTACTAACAGCGCGCCGGTCGCGTTAGTTACTGCAAGTAATTACACTCCTGCGATCAACGGCTCGGTCAGTCTGACGGCCTTTGCCACAGACCCGGATGGCGACCCTCTCGCGTACGCATGGGATTTTGGCGATGGTGGTCCTAGAAGTGTGAACAATTCCGCCAGCCAAACGAAAAGTTGGTCTAATGCTGGAGACTATAATGTGCGTTGCACCGTGAGTGATATGAAGGGCAAGATTTCTGTGCAAAATGTATTGATCCGCGTTGGTACTCCCGCGACTTTCACGATCAGTGGTCGAGTCACTCAACCAGATGGCACTCCGGTCCAAAATGTTTTGGTCAAAGGTGCGGCCTCCCAATTTACCTATACGGATGCATCGGGGCGTTATGTTCTTGGTCAACTCAGAAGCGGTAGTTACACGATGACCGCATTTTGTGATGGCTGGCAGCTCTCAGTACTTCCGGCAAATCCATTGTCGATTATGTCGAGTATGACCAACGTCAATTTTATCGCAACTCGACAATCTGAGTCACAGGCCATCACTTTGGAACGCTGGTCGAACATCAACGGTAATTTACTTAGCTCTTTGACTGGCCACCCCACCTACCCCAGTTCGCCCACTTTTTCTCAGTTAGTTTTCGATTTGTTCGAAGCGAAGTCAGACATCATGGACAACTATGGCCAGCGCATGAGCGGCTATTTTATCCCCCCCACCACCGGTGCCTACACCTTCTACATCGCCTCAGATGACGAATCTCAGCTCTACCTGAGCACGACTGAACTCACAGCAGACAAGAAGCTCATCGCTTACGTGAAAGGTCATTGCCCCTCCC
This sequence comes from Akkermansiaceae bacterium, assembly GCA_031382045.1. GTDB lineage: Bacteria > Verrucomicrobiota > Verrucomicrobiia > Verrucomicrobiales > Akkermansiaceae > Luteolibacter. The sequence continues at coordinate 22,854 of JANMYL010000110.1, forward strand.
GTGTTTGGACGAGTTTTCCAAGCCAGAAATCTACGGCGATCTCTCTCGTGGCAGGTCAGCGCTACTATATCGAAGCACTCCATAAAGAAGGAATCGGTGGTGATAACCTTGCTGTCGGCATGGATCTCCCGGACGGAACTCAGCAACGCCCTATCCAGACAACTTATCTTCGGCCCATGTCCAGCACAGTCGTTTCACCTCCCACACCAACAAACACTGTCACTCTTGCTATTACGGATTCACAGGTAAAAGAAAACCCTAACGATACAGGGCTATATACAGTCACTCGCAGCGGCAGCAACACAAGTCCACTCACCGTCTTCTTCGCAATTACTGGCACAGCAGTTTACAGCGCCGACTACCTACCCACAGGTCTTAGCGTGATCATCCCCGCGGGTGCATCCAACGCCACAATACTCATCAAGCCAGTGGACGACGCGCTGTCTGAACTTGACGAAACGATCACTCTCCAACTGGCCCCCGCCGTCACCTACGCTCTGGGACCCATCACAAAAGGCACCGTCACGATTCAAGACAACGAGCTACCAGGGTTAAGTGTCGTCGCGATCCAGCCAATCATGACCGAAAGCGGTGAAGAAGCTGCTACTTTCACTTTCATCCGAACAGGTAACCCAGCAATGGCGATCTCCGCTAACATCGCCATCTCTGGCACCGCCACCAACGGTACAGATTATTCCAATCTACCTATCACCGTACTGATCCCTGCGGGTCAATCTTCAACAAATGTGACCATCAAGGCTTCT
>JANMYL010000113.1:0-7997 GCA_031382045.1 Akkermansiaceae bacterium
CGATAATATATCATGCCACACTATTATAATTCATAGACTTGGCAGTCGTCACTTTGAAGGATGCCCGTGCTCAGACTTGGTAGGCCAGTCGAAGATGACGTCAATTGTGAAGCACTAGAAAACCCACAAGAGACTGTTAGCGCGTGAGTGGAGTCCACAACGGCGTCTGCAGATTTTAGAAGCAGATAAAATTCGCATCATCATTTGGCTACCTGTGAATGAATTCACCACAAAGGCTTACTGACGCGTTCGGCTTGCCTCGAACTCAAACCCACCACCGCATGACTATCAAGTCATGTCGGAAGAAATAAGGTGACGATTTCGTCTCCATTATCCTTTGTCGCACGAGAAGTATTTAGGGGTATCGCTGGTGGGTAATGAAACTTATAATCTTCCCGCTTCCGTTTATCTTTGCCTCAGCAGTCTCTGTAGCTAGCGCCCAATACACAACCCCGCAAACCGCTTTTGACGCGGGCGGGACGCTCAACGGGACGACTTTTATTAACAATGGCCTTGTGGGTGCAGGCCGCTTGAGTGGGAACTTGCTCGATGTTTTCGGCGAAACTCTCGGCGCGGCCTCTGGTCTCTCCATCTCCAACTGGAGTCACAACGGCAGTAATTTCTCGGGAACCTTCAACGTCCTTCCCGACCGTGGATTCAATGCTGGCACGTTCTTTTCTAACTACGGGGCTCGTCTTCATGAAGTCGCCTTCACTTTCACCCCCTACACCGGAGCCGCTCAGGTGGGCCAGACGCAAATTGTCCCGACTTACTCGAACTCCTCTACTAAATTCACTTATCTTGACGGTGCATCCACGAAGTTCACGAGCGGCCTGATCCCGACCGGAACCAGCACGATCTTGGGACAAACCCTCGGAACCGTGACGGCCGCTAACGGCCCGGGCGGTGCTTCGACGAATTTAATCAGCTTCGATGCCGAGGCTGTCCATCTTTTCACCGACGGCTCGGGCTATGTGTCGGACGAATACGGGACCTACATCGCCCGCTTTGATTCCTCGAAACAGATCACCAACATCGTCCAGCTTCCGGCATCGGCGCGTCCCACCAATGCGCTTCCCGGTGCTGCTCCAAATTTCGGCGCGACCAATACTCTCGGTCGGAATGCGAACCAAGGACTTGAGGGCTTGTCTGTCTCTCCGGATGGAACCCGCTTATTTGCACTCATGCAAAGCGCATTGGTCCAGGACGCCACTAGCAACCAACAAACCCGCCTCAATACCCGCCTATTTGTTTACGATATCTCGACACCAGCGCTCAAAGAAGCACCCTCGATCGTGGGCGAATACGCCGTCCAGCTTCCCACCATCGACCGGGACGGGACTGGCGGCGCTATCGACCGGACCGCGGCTCAATCTGAAATTGTCGCCATCAGCAACACCCAGTTCACTATGCTTGCGCGCGATGGCAACGGCCTTGGCAACGGAGACGCCCGCCCTGCGGTCTTTAAATCTGTATCTCTCGTCGATTTCTCCGGAGCAACTAACATTCTTGGAGCGTATGATGCGACAGGCGATCAAATCAGTCCAAACGGCATTCTGAATGGTGCAATCGTTCCGGCCTCTTCCACCGAGGTCGTCAACCTCATTGCTGACACCGACCTTGCGAAATTCGGCTATAATACCAATAACGCAGCTAAGGACATCAACACACTCTCAGAAAAATGGGAAGGTATGTCACTGGTGCCCGACATTTCTACGACAGACCCAAATGATTATTTCCTCTTCGTGGCGAACGACAACGACTTCCAATCCACCAATGTTAAAATGCTCGATGCCGCCGGTAACATCGTCTCCCCATCCGGTGCCACGACGGACGGCGGTGTGGTGAACGACGCGCATTTCCTTGCATACTCAGTCACCATCATACCGGAGCCTTCCAGCTCACTTCTCATTCTGCTCTCGGGCCTCGGTCTTGCACTACGTCGCCGCCGCTGATTTCCTAAAAACTTCCCGCTTGGTTGACCGCTCTAGGACCGAGTTCATCAGGAGCCCAGTTCTCTTTTTTCTATGAATCCGCTCATTGTTAAACCACCCGTTCGCGATGACTATCAAAAGCGCCGAATTTCTCGTCGCTTGGGGAAATCCGAAATTCCGTGGGATACGGATGCAGCCGCATCACCCAAAAAGGGCACCGGAAATCTCTCACTGAGCTTAGGTATTTTCCTGACACTGGCGCTAGTCGCTTTCACGTTGTGTGTGGTATTATTGTCGAGGCCCCCGGCGAAGGTTTCTAGCGCGATTCCGGCATCTCTGCCTTCCCTTCCAGCGCCAGCAGACGAGAGGCGGATGCAGGAGGAGGCCAAGCTTGCCCTAGAATGTCTCGGCAGCTTTTTTTCCGCCCCACACGACCTCATGAAACTGGCAGCTCTCCGGCCATATTCCGATCTAGCAAAAAACTATCAGGCATACCGTGGGGATATTGCCACACTCACAAAGGCCTCGCCCGTGCCCGGTGGAAACTTAAAACGTAAACTATCTTTTATCGGAATTCCTCTCAAATTTACAAATCACCCAGCACGAACCGCGTGGGTCGAAATTAGAGGGAATACCGCACGCCTCGATCTCGACTCCTTGCTGGGAATCGGAGATGTCCTATGGGAAAATCTCCGCGACACAGCTACCGGAAAGAAAGTGTCTCTGAGAGGCTATCTTGCTCCGATCGATGGCAATGAAAATTACTTGGAGTTCATTTCGCCTGACAGGAAACAGAGAATCAAAATTAACAGTATTAAGCCGGACAATATGGAAGAAGAATGCTTGGCTCGCGTGACACTTGAGCGCACAGCAGAAACACCCTTACGTCCTGCGGGCTGGAAATTAGAAAAAATTCACAGTTGGGATTGGCTCTAAACCCAGAAACACTCAGAGTAATCAAGGCCTTGCGGGCCGATAGCTCCGGAAGCCTTTGGTAGAACAAATCAGCGCTCCGGGATTATCCGTATGCCGCTGTTTTCAATCGCAATATTACCCTTCTTAAAGAGTGCGCCCGTGGCTTGCTTGAAAGTGCGTTTACTGACTCCTAACTCTTCATTGATTTCGGCCGCGGGGCTGTGATCACCGAGCGACCAGAAGCCGCCGCGGGCTGCGAGTTCTGCGAGAATCCGGCTTTCTAAGTCATCGACCTTGGCACGGCCAGCAGGGTGCAAGCTTATGTTGATTTTCCCGTCTGGGCGTACGGCGGTTATATAGCCTTTGAGCGCTTCGCCGGGTTGCAATGGCTGGAAAACTTCGTTAGCAAAAATCAAACCGCTGTGGCTGCCGTTGATGATGGCCTTGTAGCCGAGATCCGTTTTACCAAAAATAATGAGATCAACTTCCTGCTCCAGGCGGAAATCCGGAGGCGTCAGGTCCATGTGACGCGCGATCCGGCTAGAAGCGATGATGCGATGGGTCTGTTCGTCGAGGTGAACGTGGACAATGTAGTTTTTACCGACGTCCATGCGGATTTTTTGCTCGCGGAAGGGGACGAGCAAATCCTTCGGCAGACCCCAATCGAGGAACGCGCCGACCCCGGTGACGGCCACACATTTCAGCCGTCCAAACTGGCCAGGCATGACCTTGGGCGATTTAAGCGTAGCGACCGGGCGATCCTCAGAATCGTTGTAAAGGAAGACATCGAGCGATTCGCCAATGCTGCAACCCCGCGGAATTTCCCGGTGCGGCAGCAGAATTTCCCCGAGGTCGCCGCCAGCAAGAAAAAGCCCGAAGCTTTTCTCGTGAAGAATTTGGAGGGATGCGCGCTCGCCGATGGTTGCCATGGCGGCACGATGCACTCCCGGGGATGGCGAGTCGATGGTGATTTGCCGCCGCCAGTGACCCAAGCATTCTTGCCTGTTCTTCGAGGTCTTTGAAGAATAGGCAGGAATGCCTGTATCACCTAGATTCGCCACTTGTCGTCGCTGATCTAGCCCGCCAGTCTCCGGCCATGGAAAGTCATGAATGGTTCGAAAATACTGACGACGGGAAAGTTTTCTACCGTGCAAATTACCTCGGCACGCGGTGGACAATCATGACGACGCGGGAGAAGCGCAACCCAACTTGGACCGACCTGAAACCGCCATCAGAAGCCGTGTGGCGCGAACTGCGCGACGTGGTGTGGAAGAAATACCAACGCAAGCGCTGCCCGTGGGAGCGGGTGGCGGATTTGGATAAAATCCTAGGCGACGAGCCTCTGCCCAAGCCAGGTAAACTATAAAGCGACGCTCGCCTCTAGGTAGGACCGTGCTTACTTTCATCGCCGTGATCGCTCGACAGAAGACGAAATATCCGGTTTCTCAATCGTTGCGGCAGTATCTCTATCACTTCGACCGCTACCGGGAAATTCCGCGGGTTTATGACGAGCTCTGTCGCTTCAGCGGAGCCATTCCATACGAGGACCCGAAAGGGAAAGAAACCTTGTGGCTCACCGTGATGTATCCACCGGAGGTCCTCGAGGAACTGCGGCCACGGCTGACAAGTATTTATACCGAGCTCAAACTTGGACGCAATGTGGAACAGCACGAACACTTGGTAGTGGACCGTATCGACTTCGGCGATTTTGGAAACTCGAAACCTTTCCGCATTCGCGTCACAAACTTGTTCAACGACAACTCAGACTATTTTTACGTCAAACAAGCCGATGCCTCGCGTATTTACGGATTGGAGCTGGAGCACATCCTCTCGCCTAACCGGATTAACTATCTGGTCAACGGCAACACCTTGATCGAAGAGCACATCGCAGGAGTTCCGGGCGATGTATTCATCCGCGACTACCTCTCCCAGCCTGGTCTCAATAAGGTCCGGATCGCCAAGGAATTCACAAAATTCACCGAGCGCAGCTTTATCCGCCTGCTCGGCGACATGCGCAGCGTGAACTACGTAGTCGATATTACTCCCGACTTCGAGGAGGTCCAATACCGCGTGCGCGCCATCGACTTCGACCAACAGTCGTATGAAGGAAACGGCAATATTTATCTAGCATTCCGCTTCAACTCGAATCGCCAAGTCACGCGACTCGCATTCGATGTCCTCAACCGTAAAAGCATCGACCAATACGTAGCAGAGGAACATGCACAGATGGCCCGCCGAGCGAAGGTGGAGAGCGGCCGCTTGCGCGCACTGCTTGGAATCATGCGTCGCGAGGACATCGCGCCGCGCGAGCACGTCGTCACGCTGGCCCGCGAGCTCGACCGGATGCACGCGACCAGTGGCTTTGGAGATTGCACCTCGATGGGTGAGCTCACCGCTATGCACATTTCCCTGATGCTCGACATCAAGCCGAGCAACTGACAAGTGGGGCCTCGCCTGCTCCGAAACTGTAGCATCGGTCTACGAGCGTCGCTAACTGACCCCGTCGCCGGGACGCGCAAGGAAAGCCAATGAAGAAGCTCCGCGCACCCCAACCGCACCGACGCTCGCAGAGCGCCGCTACAGCGCGATCCATTCGCAGAATGTAGCGGCTGTCTGTCACTGTCGGTAACTTCCATTTCATAGAGAAAGAACCGGTCGCTCCGGCAACAACGCCGCCCGGACCAACAAGAGAAACCCCATGACATCGCGCCGGGTTAGAGCATCGTCGAGGGCCACGTCGAGATCCAATGCTAGCAGGACTTTCGTGAGAGCACCATCCCACATAATACTTGCTGTGCCATGTGGAGCTTCCAGCCATCGGGGTGCAGGGTCAGCGGTCAAGCATCTATGATCTTATACTCAGTTACGGACAAGTTCCTCGACAAGTTCTTCCGCAGTGTTCTGCAGGGCTGAGACCTGGAACCTGCCGCAACCCAACAGTAACTCTTAGCACGAGACACTCGCAAGGTGAAGTGGTGAAGGGCGTAATGCACTGGACACGAATTCAGGGATATCCATTTCGATGTACATAGGGATACACCAGCGCCTTCGGGCACGGCTATCACCCGCATTCTGGAGTGATTGGTATGTGCGGAAAATACGACGCAACAAGGCGGAAGCTATCGTATCCGTGGATAGCGATGACGCCAGTCATGGGTGGGCAGAGAAATCCAATTCCCGCCGAAACTCGTTAGCCGAGACTAACTCTATAATGTCTGTTACTCGGGACTCACTCCGCCGCACTCTCACCCCGCCGCGCTGCTCGAATTCTGACCTCAAATCAGTATATTCGGCATTTAAACAAAATAAAAAAACTCTTTATTTTTGTTAGAAAAGACTAACCTTACTTCCGAATTTCCATCAGAAATTTCTCGCTAAACCCGCTGAATATCACGTACCTTCCGATGGAACAACTTACAAAACTCGACAGAAAATGAATAATGATAAAATCCATCTTCCATTCCTTGACGGAATTCGAGGGATCGCAATAATGGCTGTTTTACTCTTTCATTCGCTGGGAGCTTCATTCGGTTTTGACAAACTTCCTTGGGCGGGAATGTTTCGTGACTTCGACGTCTCATGGTCATTTCTTCTGCTTTACCCGCTGACGTATGGCTTTGCAGGGGTTGCAATTTTTTTTGTTGTTAGTGGTTTTTGTATCCACTTGAGTTATCAACGTAGCAAAGACAAAAGATGGAAATGCTTCTTTAATCGAAGATTTTTTCGCATCTATCCTCCTTACCTTTTAGCCGTTTTCATTTTCTTCTTCTTTAGGCCATGGGGTTCTTTTAATTTGGCGAGCCAAGGTCAAGTCGCTCAACTAGGAAACCACGTCTTATTGATTCATAATTTTTATGAGAAGTCTTTCTTTGGAATCAATCCATCGTTTTGGAGTATCGCTGTAGAGATTTAACTCTACGTTATATATCCTCTGCTCGTTTTTATGACATCGCGTTTTGGCTGGGGGAAGAGCCTCATTGTTGTCGGACTGGCAGAGGTAGCCATTAGATCAGTTATTGCAGTCCATGGAATATATTCAGAAGAATCACTTCCTATATTCATTACCGCGTCCCCCTTCGCATACTGGCTAAGCTGGTCTTTAGGAGCATATCTAGCCGAGTGCTTCTTGCAGGGGAGAACATGCCGATTATTTGCTGCACGTTTTGATATTATTTTTGTGGTTTCCTTATTACTACCCCTTTTCAAGCCTACAGCACCTTTTATGTTTTTATCGTTTTCTTGGCTTACGGCTGTTGCCATCGACCGCCTAATTTCAGGCAGATGGACTGCGCCAGCAATGAAAGGAGGCATAGTAGGCGCATGCTGGTCACATCTCAGTTTCTTAGGTGTCGTCAGCTACAGTTTTTATCTTTTTCATCAGCCGATTATTGGCCTCGCTGGTCGAGCTCTAGATAAAGTATTCCCGGAGACGCTAGTGCATCCACTCATCTTGTTCGCTATTTGCATTGTGTCGTATCCAATCATTTTAATCCTCTCTACCATCATCTATAAGTGGATCGAACAACCGTCTATCGCGTTAGGCAAAGCCACATGGCAAAGAATCGAAGGCGTCAGCCCCGACTAACAATCACTCGGCGGATCCTGAATTCCCAGACGCACAACTAACGTGGGATCATAGGTGAAGCATATCTGGATCGGGTATGGGAAGAGCTGGATAAGAGAAACCGAGTTTGGCAATAATCTAAAAAATGAGGTTTATTTGAGCAAGCCAATGAACTTTTCGGGGCTATTTTTACGCTGCGGAGGAGGCCGCAGGGAAGGATACAGCGGCAGAGGTTCTGCATCATGACGTTGTGGCGGGTGGCTTCGCTTCTTCCCTTGATGATGAATAGGCTGATGCTTTCGGTGCTTTCAAAACCTTTGAGATTGCCGGCGGTGGTGGTGAGGTTTTTGCGATCGATAGCATTGCGTTTGACGCCCTTGTGCTTACCCCTGAATCAGGGCTCGTCGAGGTGAAAGCTACCCGGTGCTGGAGTGGGAGTTAAGCAGTGGCTGCGGATCTGCTGATCCCTGTCATTATTATCCCGCACTCCGGTGAGCAACGCCCACCTGACATTCTCTGGACTCCCTGTCGGCCTCCGCCCAAGCTCCAGCCATGAAACGCCTTTTCCTGCTCGACGGCATGGC
>JANMYL010000124.1:0-3380 GCA_031382045.1 Akkermansiaceae bacterium
TTCTCATGTACCGCTCTCTCAATCTCACCGAAGACTTGGCTCTAAAACAAGTCGTCACCGACCGCTTCTCTCTCACCGACCGCGGCTTCGCTTGGCGCGACGTTCTTTCCACCGAAAAACGCCAACCCGTCACCGACATCACCATCACCCGCGGTGCCACTGACACCCAATTTTCCCTCGAAGACGTTGCCGACGCTATCGGTGATTCGCTCGCCGATCTCCTGATTTCCCGTAGCCAAGATGCCAAGTCCATCTTCTCGGATATCAACCGCCAGTTCGTTTCAGACGTCGCCCACACCGTCGCCGCCTCGCTCACCGCGTCTCTCCGCCACGATGGCCGCCTCCGCCTTTCCGAGGCCGACCTCTATCTCCTCATCGAGAAAGCCCTCGTTGAGAACGAGGCCCACGACGTCGCCAAGTCCCTCGCATTTCGCCGCTCCATGGAAAAAACCGGCACTGTCGATCTCCACACCAACCCGACCTCGCTCCCCGTCCGCCTTATCCGGCGGAATGGCAACGTCGTCCCTTGGTCCGAGACCAAAATCGAGATCGCCGTCCGCAAAGCCTTCCTCACCATCAAGGAAAATCCCGAGCCCGCCATCGACATCGCCAAGGGCGTCACCGACCGCATTCGCACCGGCGACCAATCCTTCGTCCACATCGAAGACGTCCAAGACATGGTCCAAGAAGAGCTGATGAGCCAAGGCCACTTCAAGGTCGCAACTCATTACATCCGCTACCGCGACGAGCGCGCTCGCATGCGCAAAGAAGAAGAAGCCAACGCCGAAGATCCCAACCAAGAATTGATGGTCACCGTCATTTCCGACGAGGGTATCTCATCATTCTGGGATGGCTCCGACCTCCGCAAGCGAATTTCATACGCCTCCATCGGCCTCGATCTGAACATCAACGAAGCCGACATCGAGCGCGAGCTCCGCCGCTCCGTTGGCAACGAAATTTCCGCCAAGGACCTCAAAGCCACCGTCATTCTCAACGCCAAGGCCCTCATCGAAAAAGACGCCGATTTCGCGAAATTTTCCGCCCGCATCCTCCTCTCCTACATCTACGAGGAAGTCCTCGACTGGTCGATCCTCCGCGACGGCATCGACAAGCTCAAAGCCGCCCACAAGGCCGCCTTCAAGTCCTACCTCAAGCACGGCGTCGCCATCAAACGCCTCACTCCCGAGCTCCTCGACCTCTACGACCTCGACAAAATCGCCGACGCATTTGACCCCACCGCCGACCTCGATTTCGACTACCTCGGCATCCAGACCCTCTACGATCGCTACCTCATCGTCGATAAAACCGGCGACAAACACCGCCGCATCGAGACCCCGCAATTCTTCTGGATGCGTGTCGCCATGGGCCTTTTCAAAAAAGAAGAAACCAAGCGCGAAGACTGGGCCATCCGCCTTTACAACCTCTACAAAGGCCGCCGCTTCTGTTCCTCCACGCCCACCCTTTTTAACTCCGGCACCCTCCACAGCCAGCTCTCAAGCTGCTATCTCTACAAGGTGGACGACTCCATCGAGTCCATCATGTATCGCGGCATCGCCGAGAACGCCTTCCTTTCGAAATGGGCTGGCGGCCTCGGCGGCTCATGGACCGCCGTCCGCGGCACCGGCGGCTATATCCAAGGCACCAACGGCGAGTCCCAAGGCATCATTCCCTTTTTAAAACTCCACAACGACCAACTCGTCGCCGTCAACCAAGGCGGAAAACGCCGTGGCTCCGGTTGCGCCTACCTCGAGACCTGGCACAACGACATCGAAGACTTCCTCGACCTCCGCAAAAACACCGGTGACGAGCGTCGCCGTTGCCATGACATGAACACCGCCAACTGGGTCCCCGACCTTTTCATGAAACGCATGGAAGAGCGCGGCCAGTGGACGCTTTTCCGCTCCAACGAAGTCCCAGACCTCCACGACCTCTACGGCTCCGCCTTCGAGCAACGCTACGCTGAATACGAGCAAATCGCCGCCACCGGGAAAATTTGGTCCCGCCAGCTCCCCGCCCTCGAACTTTGGAAATCCATGCTCAAAATGGTCTTCGAGACCGGCCACCCCTGGATCACCTTCAAGGACCCCTGCAACGTCCGCAGCCCCCAAGACCACTGCGGCGTCATCCATTCCAGCAACCTCTGCACGGAAATCACCCTCAACACCTCCGACGAGGAAACCGCCGTCTGCAATCTCGGCTCCGTCGTTCTCGACACCCACATCACCCGTGACGGTGCTCTCGACCACGAGATGCTCAAGGAAACCATCACCGTCGCCATCCGCGCCTTGGATAACGTCATCGACATCAACTTCTACCCCACCGAAGCCGCCCGCACCGCCAACACCCGCCACCGCCCCATCGGCCTCGGCGTCATGGGCGTCCAGAACGCATTGTATAAGCGCAACCTCGCCTTCGCCTCAGACGCCGCCGTCGAGTTCAACGACGAGTTCATGGAAGCCATCGCCTACTACGCCTACAACGCCTCCAGCGACCTCGCCGCAGAAGTCGGCACCTACAGCAGCTACAAAGGCTCCAAATGGGACCGCGGACTGCTCCCTCAAGACACCGTCGACCTCTTAGAAACTGAGCGCGGCCGCAAGATCGACGTCCCACGCGGCGGCAAAATGGACTGGTCTCACGTCCGCGAAAAAATCGCCAAGCACGGCATGCGCAACTCCAACGTCCTCGCCATCGCCCCCACTGCCACGATTTCTAACATCATGGGCACCACCCCCTGCATCGAGCCGAACTACAAAAACCTCTACGTTAAATCCAACCTCTCCGGCGACTTCATCGTCCTCAACAGCGAGCTCGTCAAAGACCTCAAAAAGGCCAACCTCTGGAACCAAGAGATGCTCGACCAGCTCAAGTATTTCGACGGTGAGCTAGACGCCATCAGCGACATCCCAGAAGCCCTCAAGCTCAAACACAAACCCGTCTTCGGCATCGACTTCGAGTACATCATCGACGCCGCCGCCCGCCGCCAGAAGTGGATCGATCAAGCCCAGAGCGTCAACCTCTTCCTCGCCACCCCCGAGATGAAGACCCTCAGCCACATGTATCGCCGTGCCTGGGACAAAGGCCTCAAAACCACCTACTACCTCCGCACCCTCCAGGCCAGCAACATCGAGAAATCCACCATCGACGTGAAAAAAGAGCAGCGCGGCGTCATGGCCACCCAAACAGCCGCCACCGCAGCCGGAGCCAAGACCTTCACCGCCGAGGAAAAGAACGCCTGCTCCATCGACGCCATGCTCAATGGTGGAACCTGCGAGGCTTGCCAGTAACGGACTTGTAGCGGCGGTCTATGACCGTCGCTATTTTTCACAACATCGGTAGGGCGTGACCGCCGGCGCGCCCACTTTCCGCCAACTGCGCGA
>JANMYL010000162.1:0-6098 GCA_031382045.1 Akkermansiaceae bacterium
AGCCGCGGGGGTGCCGATGGAGATTGTTTCGCCGACGGGGGAGTGGTTGAGGAATAGAAACCAGAGGCAAGAATCCAGAATCCAGAAGGAGAAGAGCGGGGAACTGGTGATCCGCAGGGCGCGGGAGCACAATTTGAGAAATCTGGATGTGGTGATTCCGCTGGGACTGCTGGTGTGTCTAACCGGGCCGAGCGGCAGCGGGAAATCGACGCTGGCGGACGACATCCTGCGGCGGGCGCTGGCGCGTCATTTCAACGGCTCGGGCGAGGCTCCTGGAAAACATGACGGCATCGATGGGTTGGAGTTGATCGAGAAATGCGTGGTGGCGGATCAATCGCCGATCGGCCGCAGCCCGCGGTCGAATCCGGCGACGTTCACCGGGGTGTTTGATTTGGTGCGGGATCTTTTCACGAAGCTAAATTTATCGAAACAACGCGGCTACGGCCCGGGGCGCTTCAGTTTCAATGCGGCGGGCGGGAGGTGTGAGCGGTGCCAAGGGAATGGGCGGCTGAAGATCGAGATGCATTTCCTTCCGGATGCTTGGGTGCCATGTCCGGCGTGCGCTGGGCGGCGGTTCAATCGCGAGACGCTGGAGGTGACTTATAAGGGGAAATCCATCGCGGAGGTGTTGGCGCTTTCCGTGGGCGAGGCGCTGGAGTTTTTCCGACCGATCCCGAAGATTCGGCGAATTTTAGAAACCCTAGAGGCTCTGGGGTTGGGGTATTTGCAACTCGGTCAGCCTGGGAATACGCTATCCGGCGGCGAGGCGCAGCGGTTGAAGCTGGCGGTGGAATTGGCAAAACCGCAGGCTCCGCACACGTTGTATTTATTCGATGAGCCGACGACGGGCTTGCATTTCGGCGATGTGGAGAAGCTGCTGGCTGCCTTTTTCAAACTGCGCGACGCCGGGCACAGCGTACTGGTGGTGGAGCATCATTTGGACGTGATCGCGGCAGCGGACTGGGTGATCGAGCTCGGGCCGGGTGGGGGGATCCACGGTGGAAATCTGGTGGCCGAGGGGCCGCCGTCGGTGATCGGGGGTAATAAAGACTCACCGACGGGGCGGGCCCTGGCGAGAAGGCTTTTCAGCGAGATTTCCTGAATTACATGGACCGGAGGATGATTTGGGGAATTTTTCAAATTTCCGGTGGACAATCCTCAAACTCCCAGTTACCGACGTCGCCTCTTGACGAGGCATCCGCCTCTCAAAAACTTAGGCAGTGTAGCTCAGTGGTAGAGTAGGGGACTCATAAGCCCTTGGTCGGCAGTTCGAAACTGCCCACTGCCACCAAGTTTTTGGACCAATCGCCGCTTCTAGTTTCATATTAGAAGAAAATTTAAAAATAGGGCTTGTCAGGTTGGGTTTGGCTCCTAGAGTCGCCCCCCCCACAGCGAGGGCCGCTGACGATTGGATTCGAAGCGGCTTAAATTACAGGGAAAATTTATCGGGTCCAGCTCCGGAAAAAAGCTACTACAAGGTCGCCTTGTCGTCGCTCCGGTTTGTCCCCATGGGAAAATCAGAACCACCGCAAGGAAATCATGCCGACCATCAATCAGCTCGTTCGCAAGGGACGCCTCACTCCGGCCGAAAAGTCGAAGTCACCCGCTCTTGTCAACTGCCCACAGCGCCGCGGAGTATGTCTTCAAGTCATGACTCGCACGCCCAAGAAGCCTAACTCGGCTCTCCGTAAAGTCGCCAAAGTGCGTCTGACCAACGGATTCGAAGTCATCGCCTACATCGGCGGTGAAGGCCACAACCTCCAAGAACACTCCATCGTCCTCGTTCGCGGCGGACGAGTGAAGGACCTTCCAGGTGTGCGCTACCACATCGTCCGTGGTTCGCTCGATACCCTCGGTGTCGATAAGCGCCGCCAAAGCCGCTCCAAATATGGTGCCAAGCGTCCGAAACCCGGTGCTGTCGCCGCTCCTGCCAAAAAAGGCGGGAAGAAGTAATTCTCAAAATTAACCAACTCACCATCCCAACGCCATGCCACGCCGCAAGCGCATCTTTACTAAGCCAGACCGTCGCGATCCTCGCTACGACAGCGCTCTCGTTGGTCACCTTATTACCAAGGTGATGGAATCCGGAAAACGTTCGCTCGCTCAGCGCATCGTTTACGCCGCAATCGATCGCGCCAATGAAGGTGTCGATACCATCGATCCTCTCGAAGTGATCACTCGCGCCGTTGAAAACACCAAACCACGCGTGGAAGTGAAATCACGCCGCGTCGGTGGTGCGACCTACCAAGTGCCGCTTGAAGTGGCTCCGGACCGTTCCGAGTCGCTCTCGATGCGCTGGCTTGTCAACTACGCCCGCAACCGCAAAGGCACTCCGATGCACGTCGCTCTCGCTAACGAGATTAAAGACGCTGCAAACAACCAAGGCAGTGCTGTCCGCAAACGCGACGACGTGCACAAGATGGCACAAGCCAACCGCGCCTTCGCTCACTTCCGGTTCTAATCTAGATACGTGCCCTAGCAAATTCCGTCCGTGAATCCGAATAGTCCAAACCGTCAATATCTGCTCGAGCGCACCCGAAATATCGGGATCGCTGCGCACATTGATGCGGGTAAGACGACGCTCACTGAGCGGATCCTGTTCTACACAGGGATGATTCACAAAATCGGCGAAGTCCACGATGGTGGCGCTACGACCGACTGGATGGAGCAAGAGCGCGAGCGTGGAATCACTATCACCTCCGCCGCCGTCACCACCGAGTGGTGGCAGCACGAGGAAGAGGGGATGACCAAGCTTTTCGCTGGACAGAAGAACCGAATCAACATCATCGACACTCCGGGACACGTTGACTTCACTGCTGAAGTTGAGCGGTCCCTCCGTGTGTTGGATGGTTGCATCGTGGTTTTCTGCGGAGTTGCCGGCGTTCAGCCACAAACCGAAACCGTCTGGCGGCAAGCTTCAAAATACCATGTTCCGCGGATCGTGTTCGTCAATAAGATGGACCGCACCGGTGCAGATTTCCAAAGCGTGTTCGAAGAGGTGAAGGAGAAGTTAGGCGCAAACGCCGTTCGTATCCTGATCCCGATCGGTGCCGAAGATCAGTTGATCGGTCAGATCGACGTGGTGAACCAAAAGGCGATTTATTATTCGGACGACGACAAGTTCGGTTCCACCTACACGGTGAAGGAACTTGAAGGCGATCTCATCGATCTTTGTAAAGATGCTCACGATGAACTCGTCAACGCCGTCGCCGATGTCGATGATCTCGTCGGTGAAAAATTCCTCAACGAGCAGCCGATCACTCTCGAAGAGCTCAAGCAAGGCATCCGTCGCGCTACGATCAACAACCTGCTGGTGCCCGTCGCCGGTGGTTCTGCTTTTAAGAATAAAGGTGTCCAATATCTGCTTGATGCGGTGATCGACTACCTTCCAAGCCCGCTCGATATTCCGGCAGCGATCGGCATGGACCCCGACGATCACGAGAAGCAAATCGAAGTCGTCACCTCGGATAACGAAAAGTTCGTTTCCCTCGCTTTCAAACTCTGGGCCGACAAGTTCGTTGGCAAACTTGTTTTCTTTCGCGTCTATTCCGGCGTCATCCGCAAGGGCGACACTGTCTATAATCCACGCACCCGCCGTTCGGAGCGCGTTGGTCGCTTGATCCAAATCCAAGCGAACGAGCACAAGGACATCGACGCCTGCTACTCTGGCGACATCGCCGCCATGGTCGGCATCAAAAACGTCACCACTGGCGACACGCTCGCCGCCGATAATCACGACGTGGTTCTCGAACCTCCGACTTTCCCAGAACCGGTCATTTCGATGGCCGTCGAACCCCGCACCAAAGCCGACCAGGAAAAACTGGGCATGGCGCTCGGTCGCCTCTCTGAAGAGGACCCGACCTTCATGGTCAAGACCGACGAGGAAACTGGACAGACCATTATTTCCGGCATGGGTGAACTCCACTTGGAGATCATCATCGACCGCATCCGCCGCGAGTTCAAGGTCGAGGCGAACACCGGTGCTCCGCAAATCGCCTACCGCGAGACCATCACCCAAGCCGCTGGCGGCGAAGGCAAGCTGATCAAGCAATCCGGCGGTCGTGGCCAATACGGGCATGTGATCATTTCTCTCAAGCCGAATGAAAAAGGCAAAGGACTCACCATTGAGAATAAAGTCATCGGTGGCACGATTCCTAAAGAATACATCAACGCGGTTTATAAAGGCATCAACGAGTCGATGACCAATGGCATCATCGCCGGTTATCCAGTGATTGATGTGCATGTTGAAATTCTCGATGGTTCTTACCACGATGTGGATTCCAACGAAAACGCATTCACCATGGCGGCCATTTTCGCCATGAAAGACGGCTTCAAAAAAGCCAAGTCCATTCTCCTTGAGCCAATCATGGCCGTGGAAGTCTCCACCCCTGACGATTACCAAGGTGACGTTATGGGCGATCTCAGCCGCCGCCGCGGTCAGATTCAAAACACCGAGTCCAAAGGCAAGCTCTCTATTGTGCATGCCAATGTGCCTCTTAAAGAAATGTTCGGCTACTCCACCGCCGTTCGCACCCTCTCTTCGGGCCGCGCTTCTTATGCGATGACTCCATCGCATTTCGAGCAAGTCCCAACCAATATCGTCGAAGAAATCGTCAGTGACCGAATCGGTTAATTGATCCTGATTACTCGCCCTGTAGCCAACCACGTAAACCGTCAAATAACTTCTCCACCATGGAAAATCAGAAAATCCGCATCCGTCTGCGCGCCTTCGATCACCGCGCAATCGACCGCTCCGCCCAAGAAATCGTCGAGACCGCAAAGCGCACGGGAGCCCGTGTTGCCGGCCCGATTCCACTTCCAACTCGCATCGAGAAGTTCACAGTCAACCGTTCGGTTCACGTCAACAAGAAGTCAATGGAACAGTTCGAAATCCGGACTCACAAGCGTCTTCTCGACATCGTCGATCCAACAGCCCGCACCGTGGATGAGCTCAAAAAGCTCAACCTTCCAGCCGGTGTCGATATCACCATCCGCATCTGAGTGTAGGATTTTTCAACTGATAACTTTTAACTTCTAACTTTTTTCTTTCTATGTCACTCGGCCTCCTCGGCAAAAAAATCGGAATGACTCGTCTGTTCGACCAACAGGCCGGCATCATGATCCCTGTCACTGTTATCGACGTTTCCGGTAACACGATTCTCCAATCCAAAACTGTTGAATCCGACGGTTACACCGCGGTCCAAGTTGGCTACGGCGATCAAAAAGAACAACGCGCCACCAAGCCTGCTCTCGGCATTGCCAAGAAGGCTGGATGCGCTCCTAAGCGTTTCATCCAAGAATTCCGCGTCGAGAACGGCGTCGAACTTCCCGCCGTGCATCCCGGTCTCGAAACCTTCACAGTCGGCCAATGGGTGGACGTGTTTGGCGACTCCAAGGGCCGCGGTTTCCAAGGGGTTTACAAGCGTTACAACTTCGGTGGCCTCAAGCAAACCCACGGTTCCATGATGCACCGCAGAACTGGTGCCATTGGTTGCCGCTCAACTCCAGGTCGCGTTTGGAAAAACCAAAAAATGCCCGGTCACATGGGCACCACTCGCACGACCATTCAAAATCTCAAGATAGTGGCTGTCCGTCCAGAAGACGGTGTCATCCTCGTCTCCGGCGCAGTTCCGGGTTCCAACGGTAACTACGTCACCGTCCGTCCAGCCAAGAAAAAGTCCGCCTGATCCGGTGGCATTTTTGAAACCTCTCACGATTCCCAGTCATGTCCGTTAAGACTTTCACCGCAGAAGACGCTCAAGCCGCCAACCTCGTGTTGGTAGGTGCCGAGAAAGGTCGCCAAGCCGTTCACGATCTCGTGGTCGCCTATCGCGCCAACCGCCGCACCGGCACCGCTTGCACCAAGACACGGGGCGAGGTTTCCGGTAGCAACCGCAAGATTTACAAACAAAAAGGCACCGGTGGTGCCCGTCACGGCGATAAAGGTGCCCCGATCTTTGTCGGCGGTGGTGTGGTCTTCGGACCCCGCCCGCGCGATTATTCCAAGAAGGTGCCAAAGACCGTCCGCAAGCTCGCACTTCGCCGCACCTTGGGTGACCTCGTCAGTGCTGGTAAGATTTTGACCGTCGATTCCTTTG
>JANMYL010000177.1:0-7937 GCA_031382045.1 Akkermansiaceae bacterium
GCAGGCATAGGCAGCCTACTTATCCGCCATCTTGAAACCATCGCCCGTGAGAGGGATTGTAATATCATTGTGCTAGACAGCTACACCGCGAATTATTCATCGCATCGCCTCTATCACCGCCTCGGCTTCGAAATTTGGGGATTCCATTTCGCCAAGCCCATCGGCGACTGGAAAGCCGTGCCATGAACGTCGCCATCGTCCATTACCACATGGGTCCCGGCGGTGTCGCGCAAGTGATTGAAGCTGCCTCACAAGCCCTCGCTACCGCCGGCATCCGGCACGTCATCCTCACCGGCGATGTGTCGCCCAGTGACTGGGACGTCTCGTCTCGCACGAAGCACCGCAGAATTCCCGGCCTCGAATACCTCCCGACACCCGGTGATCACACCGCCGAATCCCTGACAGAGTCTCTCCGCGGCGCTGCCACCGCCGCCCTCGGCAGCCCGCCCGACCTCTGGCATTTCCACAATCACTCGCTTGGGAAAAATTGCCTCATCCCTCATGTCATCGCCCGGCTTGCCCGTGAAGACGAGCGACTGCTGCTTCAAATCCACGACCTCGCCGAGCAAGGTCGCCCCGCGAACTATCAACTCGTCGCGAATTGTCGGACGCTCTATCCGTTCTCGCCCCGCATTCACTATGCTTTTCTCAATTCCCGCGACCGTGACATTTTTACCGCCGCCGGCTTGCCAACCGAAAATTCCAGCTTGCTCCTCAATCCAGTCCCGCTCCCCACCGCGTTGCTGAGCGACTCTTGCGACTCATCTTCCCCCATTCTCTTCGCCCCCGTGCGCGGTATTCGAAGGAAAAATCTTGGCGAACTCGTTCTTCTGGCCGCGCTCGTCCCCGCTGGCACCCGCGTCGCCATCAGTCGCGCCCCGCGAAATCTGGAGGCTTTGCCCGTGCACGACACTTGGCGGAAATTCACCGTCAAACACCGCTTGCCCATTGGGTTCGACGTCGTCGATCGCTTCGCCCCAGCCGCTGGAGCAGCCACCAGTTTTGAATCTTGGCTGGCTCACGCCAGCCACATCGTCACCACCTCCGTATCCGAAGGTTTTGGCCTGCCTTTTCTTGAAGCTGCGGCTCATGGTAAACCACTCATCGGCCGGAATCTCCCGCATCTCACAGAGGAGCACACCCGCCACGGCATCCGCGCCGGGCATTTCTACGACCGCCTGCTAGTTCCCGTCGATTGGAGCGACCTGCCGATTCTTCGCGATCATCTAACGACCGATCTAGAAAGAAACTACCGCGACTACCGCCGACCGCTTTCGCAGGAAATCATCGATGTCACGCTCGCCGCGCTCGTCCGCGACGGCTACCTCGACTTCGGCAATCTCCCGGAACCCCTCCAACAAGGAATCATCGAGCGTCTCACCGACCCTTCGAACCGCCGCATTCTCCTAGTCGAAGTCAATGGCGAAACCCAGCCCGCAGTGGACTGGCTCGCTGCCGTCATCGCTAACCGCACGCCCACTGCCACTCCTACCCAGCTCGCACCCTACTCTCTCGGAGAGTATCAGAAATCTCTCACAGTTATCTATCAAGATCTAGCAAATCAGCCCACAGGCTCCGTCTGCCATCTGCCCACTGCTGAAATCCTCACAGCCCACCTCGGCCCGGGATCATTTCACTTTCTCCTCTCGTCGCTCAAGCCCACTGCCGCCACTCCCGCAGCCTATCGCGCGGTCATCTTCGACATTTACGGCACTCTGCTCGTTGCTGCTCCCGGTGGCGTGAGGGTTGATCCGCTTGCCGATCCGGTTTTGCGCGACATTCTTCGCGAGTTCGGCCACTCGCCGCCGCTCTCTCCTAGCAGCGAGCTTCACGCTGCCGTCCTCCGCCATCACGCAGCCGCCGGAGTTCTCTATCCGGAGGTGGATCTCCGCGCCCTCTGGCGGGAAATTCTGTCACTCGAGCCCGGCTGCGACACTAGCTCACTTGTCGAAGCCATCGAAGCCGCATGGCATCCCGTCACGCCCATGCCCGGAGCGGAAAATTTTATCCGCCGCCTCTCCCGCACCGGCATCTCGCTCGGTCTCCTTTCTAATGCTCAGTCTAACACTCTTGCTTCACTAGGCGGCGTTGCGGACCTGTTTGCGCCCGAGCTCACGCTGCTTTCTTACCAGCACGGCCTGGCCAAGCCAGCACCCGAGTTATTTCAAATTTTGCGTGACCGCCTTGCTGGCCGTGGCATCACGCCGGCGGAGACGCTTTTCATCGGTAATGACCCGCTTCAAGACATTGTGCCCGCCGTAGCAGGAGGTTTTCAAACAGCTCTTTTCGTTGGCCATCCGGACTCCCTTCGGCTCGGAGAGTGTTCCCCAGACCACCGTTTCCATAGCTGGTCTGAGCTCGTCGCCTTGTTTTGATTCTAACGATCAAACAAAAAATCTGCCGAATTTTTAAAAAATTACTTCCTATATCCTGACCATTAACTAATTTTCATCCGTTCTGCATGAGGTTCGCCTCGTCAAAACTCCAGTTACTCAAAGCTCGGCCAAGTGATTCGAATTGATCTCCGGGGGGAAGTCAACCGAGCCAGGCCGAGTGGGTGGCTAGATCATAAAACGCGCGTTGCGAAATCCGGGGGGAATTCCAACGCGCGTTTTTCTTTGTCTCCGTATCGCGATTTTGCACGGGTTACTTAGCCAGCTCCTTGAGCAAAAATTGGTTCAGTCGGATTCCGGCTTCAAAATTTTCGATTGGAAAATTCTCGTTTGGCGCGTGGATCTGGGCGTCGGATAGGGCGAGGCCAAGCAGCAAGGTATCCGAGCCGAGGATCTCGCGAAAGGTCTGGACGATGGGGATGCTGCCACCTTCGCGAATTAGAACCGGCTCGGCATTGAACGAGCTGCGGAGAGCAGCTTGTGCGGCGAGACCAAATTTCGAATTGGGGTCGGTGACGTAAGGTTTGCCGTCGTGACCCACGCGCACCTCGACTTCTACGCCGGGCGGGCACTGTGATTCGAGGTGGCGCTGGACTTTTTCCATGATGTCCTTCGGGCTTTGGTCCGGGACAAGGCGGAAGGAAAGCTTCGCAAAGGCCTCGGCAGGAATGACCGTCTTAGAACCCTCGCCCTGATAGCCGCCGCCTATGCCGTTCACCTCGGCAGTGGGCCGCGCCCATAGGCGCTCAGCTGAGGTGAAATCGGGCTCACCATATAAGCTAGGCGAACCTGTGACTGCTAGAAATTCAGCGTCGCTCACGCCAGGCACGTGGGACCACATTTCGCGCTCCCATGCTTCCAGCGGGCGGACTTGATCGTAAAATCCCTCGATGGCGACCCGGCCGTCGAGCGAGTGGAGGCTGGAGATCAAGCGGGCGATGGCAGTCGCAGGATTGGCCACTGCGCCGCCGAAGAGACCGGAGTGGAGGTCGCCCTTTGGGCCGCGCAAGATCACCTCGCAGCAAGCGACTCCCCGCAGGCCGTAGCCGAGCGTCGGCACTCCGGCAGCGACCATGCCGGTGTCTGAAATCGCGATGACATCGCACTTCAGCTCGTCGCGATGACGCTGCAAGAACGATGCGAGGCTGGGGCTGCCGATTTCCTCCTCGCCTTCGAAGAGGAAAATTAAATTCACTGGTAACTCACGGTTTTCCCGCAGGGTTTTTTCCACGCCGAGGACGTGCGCCATCATTTGGCCTTTGTTGTCGGTGGCGCCGCGCGCCCAGATCCGGCCCTCGCGGATGACTGGCTCGAATGGATCGCTGGTCCACAGCGACAGCGGATCAACTGGCTGCACGTCGTAATGACCATAAATAAGCACCGTCCGGCGGCCAGCCACATGTTCGTTTCTCGCGATGACGACTGGATGCATTGGCGTCTCGTGAAGCTCCATCGTGAGTCCTATGCTCGCCAATTTTGTGATAAGCCATTCCGCGCAGGCACGGACGTCTCCGGCGTGCCTAGAGTCAGTGGAAACACTCGGGAAACGGAGGAATGAAAACAGATTTTCAAGTTCGTGGGTCATGCGACTGATGCTTGCCGCCGGGTCGCCCTTCTCGCAAGAGGAATTCGCCGAAAGGCAGGCGCGAAGATGGGAAAATAAACAGCCAGCTTATGGCGCAACTGTGCAAAACTGCGAAAAAAGCCGGAGCGGGCTGTTTGGGCCGGTTGGAAGTGGTAGAGATTAGCTAAAAAACCGTTGTTTATGGCTTTTTGGGCATCTGATAGATTTCAATTTTGTCGAGTTTGAGGGCCAATTGAAGAATGGTCTCGGCCGAGTGCGCGGCGGAGATGCTGATCCGAAGGCGCGCGGTGCCACGGGGAACGGTGGGGTAGCGAATGGCGGGGACGAGGAAACCGGCTTGTTCAAGATCTGCGGCGGCGGCGAGCGCTGCCTCGTTGCTGCCTAATACCTTTGGGATGACGGGTGTGGATTGTGAAGCAATGAGTGCGATGTTTTGCTGAAGTTTCGCGCGCAGGGGTTTTCCTTCGGCTGAGCGGATGAGGGCGAGAGAGGCGATGGCGGCGTGGGCGAGCGCAGGCGGCGGCGCCGTGGAGTATATGAAGGAGCGGGCGCGGTTGGTGAGCAGGTCGATCCAGTCGCGGGAGGCGGCGAGGTAGCCGCCGGATAGACCAGCGGCTTTGCTGAGCGTGCCCATTTGAAAGGTGATGCGGTGTTGGAGTTTTTCCTGTTCGGCGAGGCCCATGCCGTGCTCGCCGAGGACGCCGAAGCCGTGCGCTTCATCGAGTAGGAGCAGGGCGTCGTGGGTTTCTGTCAGGTTGACGATTTCGCGGAGCGGGCAGAGGTCGCCGTCCATGCTGAAGACGGATTCAGTGGCGACGAGGATGCGGGCGCTTGGCGCTTTGGCGCGGGTGGAAATGAGCAGGCGCTCTAATTTCCTCATGTCGTTGTGAGGAAAGACGCGGATTGTGGCCCCGGAGAGGCGGGCGGCATCGACAAGGCAGGCGTGGGAAAGTTTGTCGAGAATTATGAAGTCGGCTTTTCCGACGACGGCAGGAATCACGCCGAGCGCGGTGGCGAAGCCGGAGGAGAAGGTGAGGGCGGCTTCGGATAATTTTGCTTCGGCGAGCGCATTTTCAAGTAATCGGTGTGGCGGGAGGGTTCCGCAGACGAGTCGGGAAGCGGCGGATCCGGCACCGAAGCGGTGCACGCCCTCGACGAGTGCTGCCTCGATTTCTGGGTGACGAGCGAGGCCTAGGTAGTCGTTAGAAGCGAAGTTCCAGAGGGTGCGGCCGTCGCGCACGACTTGCACTCCGGCGGGTGAATCGAGTGGACGCTGGCCACGCAGCAAGCCTTGGGATGCAAGTTGGCGCAGTGACTCGGCGGGGCTGGGCATGTGAGAGACAAGGGAGTCCGATTAGGATCCGGAAGCGGGACGTTCGAGCGCCCAAGCGAGTAGTTTGCTGGAGTCTTTCCAGACATTTGGCGTGGTGGATTTCAGGACGACAACGATGACGGAGCGACCGTTGAGCGAGCCACTGCTGACTAGGCAGCGTCCGGCAGCATTGGTGGTGCCGGTTTTTAAACCGTCGCAGTAAGGAACTGTCTTGAGCAGGCGGTTGGTGTTTTCAATGAAGCGGGTGCGGCCGTCGTTGAAGCGGAAGGTGAAGGATTTGGTGGCAGTGAAGGAGCGAATGAGCGGGCTGCGGTAAGCTGCCCGGGCGGCTATGGCCATGTCGCGCGCAGTCGAATACTGGCCTGGGTTCGGAAGGCCATTCGGGTTGATAAAATTCGAGTTTCTCATGCCAAGTGAGGCTGCCTTTTGGTTCATGAGAACGGCGAAGGATTCTTGACTGCCGCCGACGTCGCGAGCGAGTGCGCGGGCGACGTCGTTGGCGCTCTTTACCATGAGCACCTTGGTCAACTCTCGGCGGGGATAAACCTCGCCGGGCTTGAGGTTAAGATTGGTGGGCTCGCAAGCACCGTCGATGGGCTGGATGATGACGGGCTTGTCAATATCTCCGGCATCTAGGACGCAGAGTGCAGTGATGATTTTCTGGGTGCTGGCGACAGCTCGGGGCGCGTCGGCATTTTTCGCATAGAGGACGCGACCACTGACGACGTCGATGACGATGGCGCTTTCGGCAGCGATCGGAGGCGGGGCATTTTTAGGAATAGCGGCAACCTGGACCGGTTGTCCGCTCCCGTCGGCGGGAATAGCTCTGGGTGGGCGGGGCGGGGGATTTCCGCCGCAAGAAGTGATGAGCGCACCGGTGAAGGCGAATGCAAGAAGGCGGGCGCAAAGAAATCGTGACATGCGGGGAATCATTCTCATCAGCGCACGGGCTTCAAGCCGGGAATGAAATGTTGGCTGGAATCCATGCGTTACGGGGTTTTCGGAGGCAGTAGGCTGCCGTCGGTTTCGCCACCGGGCAGCGGAAGCGTGGGCTCGGCGAAGTCCACAGGACCGTTGAAGAACCAGAAGCCGCGTTTGCGGGTGTTTTCAAAGGCGAGTGCTTGTTCTCGGCCGGTCGGTAGTTTTTTCAAATCTTTTTCACGCACTTCGACGATTTTGACGCCAGGTGGGTTGATCTTGTTGACTGCCATTTCTGAAAGCTTTGAAACCTTACCAGTGGCTGCAGAACTGGTTTTTTGAACAAAGGCGATGGAACCCTGACCGGCTTGTTTCATCATGGCGCAGGAGGTTAGCGTAAAAATGACGCCAGCGATGGTGATGTGTAGCGCGGAATTCATGGTCTTAGTTCTTGGCTCTCGGTTGATCAGTATCACTTGGAATCAAGCTGTCGAATATTCGTTTTGTGGCAGATTGGTCACTTAGCGACGAGGATGAGAAAATTCCGGACTGGGCGATTCCATGAAGTGCGGCGGAGGAGGGGACCGCCGGAGACATTTTCGGAGATCCAAAGATCGGAGGAACGGCCTCCGTCGAGGTTGAGCGCGTGTCGGATGGGCCAAGCGGTGAGTGCTTGGCCGAGCGCCCCCAGCGTGCAAGGCGAGCTGCGACCGATCCACCAGCGTGTGCCGCCGTCCCACAAGATGAGTATGCGGACACTGGATTTCGTAGCCTCGAGTCCACCGACTGCGCGGCTGTTTTCCACAAGCAAGGGGCCAGCTTGGATAAGCTCGCGCTTAGTGATGGCTTCAGCGCGGGTGAGAGTCCCCCGGCGGGCGATGGCGGATTGACCAGAGCGGCTTTCTGACCACACGCCACTGCCGAGCGAGGACGCGGAATTCCATGAGCCAGAAATCTTTCCTGCCGAAATGACGAGCCCGAGCGGGTCGCCCTCTGGGGTGAAGAAGCCGGCGTTCACGGCAGCGATCCCTCCAGTGGCTCGTCCGGCGGCGGCGGAGTCTGCGAAAATCGAGCCGGGGCCGCTCGCTTGGTCAGCGACGACGAGCCTGTGCTCGCGTGAATCAAACGTGACGCCTTCGAACGTGATTCCGGAAATTTCGCGTATTGTCACCTTCGGCGGCGTGAGGGCAGGGGATACGATCGGAGAGATTACGTGAATTGCGGGGGCTTGGACTGCCGGAAGATTTTCCGGCAAGCGCCCAGTGGGTAAGGGCCTCGCTGGGAAACAACTGGTGAAGGGCAGCATCAGCAGGCAGCTAATCAAGTAACGCATGACTGCAAGTGCCATGCGGCGGCGGATTTGGCAAGATCAGGCCGGGCGGATGCCTATGCCAAGTAGGGTTTGAAATTTCGGGGCTTCACTCTCGCGGTCGGCTACCACGGTCTCGATCTGCACAAACCCAGATTTCTCCATCATCGCGGCCAGATTGCTCTCAGAAAACCCAAGCCAGCGGTCGGCATACATTTCCCGCGCCTCCTCGAAGGTGTGGAGCAGCAAATCCAAAATAATCAGGCGGCCACCCGGTTTCAGAATGCGGAATGCGGCGTCGAGCGCGCGTTGCGGATGCTCGGCGTGATGAAGCGCTTGGCTTAGGATCGCGAGATCGAGGCTGTCATTATCGATGGGGGGCGCCTCGATGTCGCCGAT
>JANMYL010000181.1:0-1629 GCA_031382045.1 Akkermansiaceae bacterium
ACCGCTCGATATCCGCGGCACCGTTTTTCAACAACGCGTCTGGCAAGCACTCTGCGAAATCCCCGCCGGCTCGACGCTGAGCTACACCCAAGTCGCCGCAAATATAGGCAGCCCCAAGTCCGTGCGCGCAGTCGCAGGAGCCTGCGCCGCAAATGCCATCGCCGTCGCCATCCCCTGCCACCGCGTCGTCCGCAGCGACGGGAATCTCTCCGGCTACCGCTGGGGCGTGGCGCGCAAACGTCAGTTGCTCGACCGCGAAGCCGCGCCAAACTAACGCATGGACCTCTTCGGCCACGACCCCGCCGCCAACCTCCTGCCCCGCGATGGCACGGTGAATTACCACGGCCCGATTCTCAGCCCAGCGGACACAATGCACTATTATAAGACGTTCCTGCGCGAAATCCCTTGGAAGAACGACGAGGCCGTCATTTTCGGTAAGCGCATCGTCACCGCCCGCAAGGTCGCCTGGTATGGCGATTCGAGTTTCTCCTACACCTACTCCGGCACCACCAAGCACGCCCTCGCTTGGACTCAGGAACTCGCTACGCTCAAGTTGCTCGTCGAAAAACTCACCAATAACTCCTTCAACTCGTGCCTGCTCAATCTCTATCACGACGGCAACGAAGGCATGGCTTGGCACAGCGACGACGAGAAATCTCTCGGCAAGGACAGCACCATCGCCTCAATCAGCCTCGGCGCGGAGCGGGAATTCCGCTTGAAACACAAGCGCGGAGAGGAAAAAATTTCCGTGCGATTGGAGAACGGCAGCCTGCTCGTCATGAAGGGCAGCACCCAGAGCCACTGGCTCCACTGCATTCCGAAATCTAAGAAAATCACAACTCCGCGGATCAATCTGACCTTCCGGTCGATGCTCCTGCAATGAACTCAGGGGTTCTAAGTTTCCCGGAAACTGATCATCCGCAAGGCTTTACACAGCCCCCGGCCCTCCTGCATCTTCGCCGCCCGTGTTTAGCGCAGTTGCGGCGTCTCGCCGCAATATCCCATTCCGTCTCATCCCATGACATCCGCCGAGATCCGCCAATCCTTCCTCGATTTTTTCCAGGAAAAACAGCACACCATCGTCCCCTCCGCCTCGCTGCTCCCGCAGTCGCCCGGCCTGCTGTTCACCAATGCCGGGATGAACCCCTTCGTCCCGTATTTCCTCGGCGTCGAAAAAGCACCTTACTCGCCACCGCGCGCCGCCGATACCCAGAAATGCATCCGCGCCGGCGGCAAACACAACGACCTCGAGGATGTCGGCTACGACACCTATCACCACACGTTCTTTGAAATGCTCGGGAACTGGTCGTTCGGAAACTATTTCAAAAAAGAAGCCATCGCCTGGGCCTGGGAGCTCATCGTCGAGCGCTGGGGCCTGCCCGCTCACCGGCTTTACGCGTCCGTTTACGCACCGAAACCCGGCGATCCCGGAAATTTCGACCAGGAAGCTTACGACATTTGGGCCGCCCTCTTCGTCTCCAAAGGCTGCGATCCCGCCGTCCAGATCGTCCACGGAAATGTGAAGGACAACTTCTGGATGATGGGCGAAACCGGCCCCTGCGGCCCCTGCTCCGAGCTCCACGTCGATCTCACCCCCGAAGGAAATCCCGTCACCGGCCGCAACCTCGT
>JANMYL010000260.1:0-1949 GCA_031382045.1 Akkermansiaceae bacterium
CTGCCTACGGCTTTGCATTTCGCGATTCATCGGCACGGTCTGCAGCGTGGGCAGAAAGTTCTACTGCTAGGCTCGGGCGCGGGTGTGTCGATCGGTGGTATGGTTTTCACTTACTGACATGAGCACGCCCTTCTCAGTTCGAGTGAAGTTTGACTTGCTCAAGGTGGGACATTGCCAGCATTCAGAGTGCGTAGCGTTGCGAGGCGGTGGTCGGCGAGCGATTGATTTCCCGGCTCTAGTGGGACTGATCGAGCATCCGCACCGAGGGCTGATGTTGTATGACACGGGATACTCAAAGTATTTTCATGAAGCGACTCGGCGTTTGCCCGAGTGCCTCTATCGCATGATCACGCCAGTTACACTACCGCCGGAGGAAGAACTGCTCGTTCAACTCGAATCCCGTGGTATCCGCGCGGCGGATATTGAGACGATCTTTATCTCGCATTTTCATGCGGATCACGTGGCTGGGCTACGGGACTTTCCGCAGGCAAGATTCATCGCGACACGTGCGGAGCGAGCGCTCTGTGAGAGAAAAGGCCGGATAGGCCGACTGCGGCGTGCCTATCTGCGTGAGCTGCTGCCCAATGACCTAGAACAGCGGCTTCTCTATGCTGAAACATTGCCTCATGTGCCACTGCCGCCGGGCTGGCCTGCGTTTGACACGGCGCATGATTTGCTGGGAGACGCGAGCGTGCTCGGGATCGATTTACCAGGCCACACGGTTTCGCAACTGGGAGTGGCTTTTCAAGCCGATGAGCCGGTCTTTATGATTGGCGATGCGTGTTGGAAGATCGAAGGTCTCATCCACAATAAAAAACCCTCGCGGCTGGCCTACGTGCTTTTTGACAAGGCCTTGCACTATGACTCTACGTTTACCAAGCTGCGTGAGTTGTATCAATCCGATGGAGCTCCATGGATCATACCATCTCACTGCATCACGACGTGGCGTGAAAGGGGCGGCAGCCGGAGGATCACACGTGGTTGATCGCCTGCTTATCCTCTGGCACTTCATCGCCACCCGTTGGCTACCCGCGCTGTGGGGGCGTCAGGGACGGCTGCGTCGCTTTTTGGCCGAGGCACCAGATTGTGCCGATGTGATGACGAAGAGTCTTTTTCTAGAGCATTTCGCAGAGCTCAATCGCCCCGGCATCACGCTGGAGCGAGCTACGGAGGTGGCGCTGCGTGCCGAAGGTGAGCGTAACTT
The DNA here is from genome assembly GCA_031382045.1 of Akkermansiaceae bacterium. Taxonomy (GTDB): domain Bacteria; phylum Verrucomicrobiota; class Verrucomicrobiia; order Verrucomicrobiales; family Akkermansiaceae; genus Luteolibacter. The sequence continues at coordinate 1,205 of JANMYL010000260.1, forward strand.
TAAGCCGGAGCTGCAGGGCGGAATCACGGTGGGGTTTTCCTCGGGCACCTCGGGGGGGCGGCATGTGTTTCTTGTGGGGCGGGAGGATCGCTGCCGTTGGGCGGGGCAAATACTCGCGCGGATGCTCGACAAGACCTCGCTTTTTCAGATTTTCAAACTTTTTGGAAAGCCCTTACGCATTGCATTTTTTCTCCGTGCGAACAGTAATCTTTATACAACGCTTTCAAGTCACCGCGTAAAATTTGATTACTATGATCTGACGCGTCCGTTTGCGGATCTTGTCTTGGAGCTGGAGAAGTCTCCGCCAGCTGTCCTGGTGGCCCCGGCAACGGTGCTCGCGGAACTGGCCCATCGTGCGCGAGTGAAGCCCAAGCAGGTCATCTCCGTGGCCGAGGTGCTAGACGTGCGAGATCGGGCGGTGATCGAAAGTGCTTTTGGCGTCAGGGTCGCGGAGATCTATCAAGCGGCGGAGGGTTTTCTGGGTAGCACCTGTTCGCAGGGACGGATGCATCTGAATGAAGAATCGCTCCACATTGAGCCGCTATGGTTAGGTGAAGATCGCGCACGTTTCTATCCAATTATCACGGATTTTTCGCGGCGGACGCAATGGTTCGTTCGGTATCGATTAGATGACATTTTACGTCTAGATCCCACACCCTGCCCCTGCGGACGGAAAACGATCACACTCCGTGGGATCGAAGGGCGTGTGGAGGAAGTTCTATGGCTGCGTGATAAGAGCGGCTCA
>JANMYL010000296.1:0-7711 GCA_031382045.1 Akkermansiaceae bacterium
AGCTCGGCGCAGTGCATGAAGCGCTGCGGGAAAATGGTGTCCTTGATCACACTGATGCCGGGAGTGGTGACTAACAGGGCGGTCATTTGCGCCTGCATGTCGGTGGGATAGCTCGGGTACGGTGCGGTGCTGATTTCGACACCTTGGGTGGTTCCTTCGCTGCGATGGACGGTGCAGACGTCGCCGTCTTCATTGAAATCGACGCGGTGGCCGGATTTTTCGATGGCGGCGGTGATCGCTTTGAGGTGTTCGCGACAAACGCGGTGGAGGGTGACGCCTTCCCCGGCGAGCGCGGCGGCAGCCATGAAGGTGCCAGCTTCGATGCGGTCGGGAATGACGGTGTGCTCGACGCCGTGCAGTTCCTTCACGCCCTCGATGATGATCCGGCGGGTGCCGGCACCGGCGATTTTCGCGCCCATGGCGTTGAGGAAATTCGCGAGATCGAGGACTTCGGGTTCGGCGGCGGCAGATTCGATGATGGTGATGCCTTCCGCGAGGGTGGCGGCCATCATGACATTGTCGGTGCCGAGCACGGTCGGGCCGTGGGTGCCGCGGAGGTCTATTTCGGCGCCGCGCAGGCCGTTTGGAGCGGTGAGAGTAATATTACCGCCTTCGAATTCGACTTTAGCGCCGAGTGCTTCAAATCCGCGCAAATGCAGATCGATCGGGCGATCTCCGATGACGCAACCGCCGGGCAAGGAAACGACGCAGCGGCCGTTGCGGGCGAGCAGTGGACCCATCACGCAGATGGAAGCGCGCATCCGGCGGACGAGTTCGTAAGGTGCTTCATCGATGACATCAGCGCAGGAAATGCGGACGGTGCCGGATGAGCGCTCCACATCCGCGCCGAGGGCGTTGAGGATTTGGATCATGTAATTGGTATCGGAAACGTCCGGCACACGGCGGATGATGCAGTCTTCGCCCGTGAGAATTGTGGCGGCTAGGATGGGCAAAGAGGCGTTTTTGGAGCCGGAAATATTGATGCTGCCGCGCAGGGTGGCACCGCCGTGAACTACGAGTTTATCCATGGGATGAGATTTGAGATTTGAGATTTAAGATGCTTTCAAGGCCTTTTGGCAAAGGGGAAGCGGGCGATGCCGGACATGTCGGTTTGCACTTCGATAGCGGTGAAGGCGGACGTTTGTAAAATTTCAACGACCTGTGAAGCTTGATCGTGGCCGATTTCGAGGACGAGCCAGCCGCCGGGTTTGAGGTGGTGGAAAGCTTCGGGGATGAAGCGGCGGATGAGGTCGAGGCCGTCTGGGCCGCTAAAAAGGGCGAGCACTGGGTCGTACATGACCTCGCGGGTCAGTGTGGCTCGGTCGGTTTCCGGAATGTAGGGGAGATTGGCGACGATGCCGTCGAATTGGGCGTCGATGGCAGTAAAAAGGTCGCTTTGGAGGAAGCTCGCGTTGGGGATTTTGAGGGTGGCGGCATTTTCCTGAGTGAGGGCGAGTGCGTCTGGCGAGACATCAACGAGGGTGACATTCCAGCCGGGGCGGGCAGCGGCGAGGCTCAGGCCGAGCACGCCGGAGCCGCATCCCATGTCGAGGATTTGCTGCTCAGCAGGTAGTTCCCATTTTAGAATCCACTCGGCAAGTTCCTCGGTCTCAGGGCGGGGGATGAGAGCGCGGGCGTCGGTCTTAAACTCGTGTTTATGAAACCAAACGGAGCCGAGCAGGTGTTGAAGAGGTATGCCTTCGCCACGTTTTTTCAAGTTTTCGCGGAGTGGAGCGAGGTTGTTTTCTTCAATCGTACGGTCGAATTGGAGGTAAAGATCCATGCGGGTGCAGCCGAGTTGTTGTGCGACAAGCATCTGCATATTGCGGCGGGCGTCGTCTATGCCGCGCTTTTCGAGATAGCGGGTGCCGCCATCGATAGTTTCCAGAACAGTGCTCATTGAGAAAGTCGGCGCAGGTTGGACCTGCCGGGCGGTCGAGCCAAGACCTATGATCAGGATTTTTACAGGTGTAAATTCGCTGGTCATGCTGCGGGAGAAATGGTTTGAAACGTCTGCGAGCGATCCGCATCGCGATGATGAATGAATCTCACGGAGGCCACACGGGCCACAAACCTCACCTCGCGGTGACCACAATCGCGGCTTTGGGCATTGTTTTCGGTGATATCGGAACGAGCCCGCTGTATGCATTTCGGGAATGTTTCTCAGGAAACCACGGTGCGCCGATCAGCCCTCAAAATCTGATAGGCGCGGCCTCACTGATTGTTTGGTCGCTGCTTTTGGTGGTCTCGGTGAAATATTTATTTATTATTCTCAAGTTAGATAACAAGGGTGAGGGTGGAATTCTGGCATTATCGACTTTGATCCGTGGGGCGGTGCGTAGGCTCGGGGGAAATGACCCGCAGAAGATTTTACTATTCGGTTTGGCCGGTGCGGCTTTGATCTATGCCGATGGTATGCTGACTCCGGCGATCTCGGTGCTCAGTGCGGTGGAGGGACTGTCGGTGAGTGCTCCTGCGCTAGCGCATTGGACGGTGCCATTGGCGGTGGTGATTTTGATCGGGCTGTTTTCCATCCAAAGATTTGGCACGGGAAATGTAGGGAAGTTATTTGGACCTGTGGTGTTGCTGTGGTTTAGCACGCTTGCACTGCTGGGCATCAGGGCATTGTGGGAGCATCCGCAGGTATTGCTCGCGCTGAGTCCATGGGAGGGAATTTCATTTCTCGTCCGCGAATGGCAGCACGCGTTTCCATTGTTGGCGGCGGTATTTCTTGCTGTGACCGGTGGTGAGGCGCTCTACGCAGACCTCGGACACTTCGGAACCCGGTCGATTCGCGTAGGTTGGTTCTCGGTGGTGCTGCCTGCGCTGGTTCTCAATTACCTCGGGCAAGCGGCACTGCTGACGGCAGATCCATCGGCGATCCGCAGTCCGTTTTTCCTGCTCGCTCCGGAGGTTTTGCAATTGCCGCTGACGATTTTGGCGACCGGAGCAGCGATCATCGCGAGCCAAGCACTTATTTCTGGAGCATTTTCACTGACAACTCAGGCTGTGCAGCTCGGCTGCATGTCGCGGGTTCGAATTCTCCACACGTCCGAGCACTCGATAGGCCAAGTGTATGTGCCGGTTGTTAATCAAATTTTGGCGGTGGCATGTATTTTGTTAGTCATCATGTTTGAGACTTCATCAGCTTTGGCAGGAGCTTACGGTGTTGCGATTTCGCTAACGATGACGATCACTTCACTGTTGTTTTTCTCGGCGGCGCGTGCGGTGTGGGGTTGGTCGAAATTTAAGGCTTACTTGGTCACAGGAATATTTCTGTTGCTCGATGGTGCGTTTCTCTCGGCGAATGCTTTGAAAATCTGGCCGACCGGTTGGCTGCCATTGTTGATAGCTGCGGTCGTCATGTCGGTCATGCTGATCTGGATCTGGGGCCGCCAGCGCTTATATGCACGCATTATGCGAGACTCGTTGCCGATTGATGATTTGCTCAAGGAACTACACAAAGGGAAAATTCACCGAGTATCCGGAACCGCTATTTACATGAGCGGAAAAGGCCTGCAAGTGCCCACCGCGTTGCTACATAATTTGAAACACAATCAGGTTTTACACGAGCGCGTGGTTCTCTTGCATGTGATGACACTCGACCAGCCGCGGGCGAATCCTGATGAGATGATGAACTACGAGGATCTAGGAGACGGACTGCATCGTGCAACCTTGCGCTTCGGCTTCGCAGAAACTCCAGACGTGCCTACCGCATTGAAGCTGCGAATGCCGGAAAGCGCGCGTTTCCAGCCGGGCAAGGCAACTTATTTCCTAGGACGCGAAACTTACGGGGTCGGAAAAAATGCAACTTTCATCGACAGGCTCCGGCTCTCGCTCTTTGCGGCTATGGCCCGTAATGCATCTTCCGCGACCGCCTATTTCCAGCTGCCTCCCGGCCGCGTAGTGGAACTCGGCGGGCAGATTACTTTATAAGATTAGGCAGCAATGCCTGCATCACAACCCGTGGCTAACTCATCATCTCTATCCATTATTGGGCTTGGAGCGCTTTCCGCACTTGGAGAGGACATCGCTTCACATCATCGGGCAGTATTAAGGCAGCAAGTCCCGTTCCAAAAGCTTGGTGAATTGCTAGGTAATGATAGCGAGCACGCGGCTCGGCCGGGAGCGTGGATCGAGCGACGTTCTTTGTTAGTGAGCCGTAAATGGAGTCCCGCCACGATGGCTGCCCTGCACGTCGCCCGTGAGGCGATTGCCGAAGCTGGCTGGACGGCAGATGAGTTGCGAGATGCGGCGCTAGTCGTCGGCACCAGCCGGGGAAATGCTGCGGGCTGGCTTGGTCCTTGGCCGGGGCGCAGGCCGTTCAAACTAATGGCTGCGAGCAATACAATCCACAGCGAGCCAGCATCGGCCATCACCATCGAATTCGGCATCATGGGGCCAAACCATGTCCTCGCGAGCGGTTGCGCGGCAGGGTTGGATGCGGTGGGCATCGCCATGATGCTGGTGCAGTCGGGTGCAGCACCGCGCGCTCTGGCGGTGGCGGTGGATCTCCCGTTGGTACCTGTTTTACTCGATAATTATGCAGCGTCTGGACTGTTATCGGCAGATATGGATTTGAATCCCTATCATCCAGCGTCTGCAGGTTTCATCCCCGGCGAAGGAGCGGCGGCGATGGCCATAGAGTTTAATCAAGGCCGTTTCCCCCAGGTTTCACACTACAGTTGCAACTCCGATGCATGCGATCCGGTGGGTATTCCTGCCGATGGTGGACGCACGCCGGACCTGATTGAAAGAGCAATCCGCCTCCATGGCAGTCCGGCTGCCATCTGTCCGCATGCCACTGGAACTGCCGTGCAAGCCGTGGCGGATCCCGCCACACTCAACCGTTGCTTTCTCGACCCACGGCCCAGTCTGCATCTGTTGAAACCCTTCACTGGTCACACGATCGGCGCGAGTGGATTACTGGAGAGTGTGATTCTCGCTCGCTTTGCTCGTGATTATCAACTCCCTCCGAACCTCGCTGGACGCCACGCCCCCACCGGATTCATGCTCCCTGATGAAGCGCTTGAAAACCGCGGTTCTATTTATAAACTTTCCCATGGAATGGGCGGTCATAATGCGCTGCTAGTTCTGACACCGCCATGAACCCGACACGCCGTCTTGAAGTTTCCATTGATGATCAAACACTCAAAGTCATCGACGATGAAGAATGCATTCGCTGCTTTGATATATCGACCGCCACCAAGGGTATGGGCTTTACGGTAAACAGCTATCGCACGCCGACCGGTCGATTTCGAGTGGCGGAAAAAATCGGCGAAGGCGAGACGAGCGGTACAATTTTTAAGCAACGTAATGTCGCTGGCTTGTGGCCTCCTGGTGCCACAGTCGAGGGCGATTTAGTTCTAAGTCGCATTCTGCGGCTTGAAGGACTCGACCTTGAAAATGCGAATACACTCGAGCGCTTCATCTATATTCACGGTACCAATCACGAAGATAAAATCGGCCAACCCGCCAGCCAAGGTTGCATCCGCCTCCGCAACGAGGAAGTGATCGAGTTATTCGACATGGTTAGTGAAGGCATTGAGTTAGAAATCCAGCCCGCCACAAAGTGCGGCGTGAAGTTATTTTTTATCGATTGTGATTCCACGCTTTCGACGATTGAAGGGATCGACGAGTTGGCGCGAGGCAAGGGCTGTGAAGTTTACAATAGGGTCGTGGAGCTGACTCATGCAGCGATGAATGGCGAGATTCCCATCAGCGAAGTGTTCCCTCGACGGATGGCAATGATCCGTCCAGATCGCAAACTGTGTGATGCCGTGGCAGCGCTTTATACAGAAACAATCGTGCCGGGTGCTGTGGAATTGGTCCGCGAACTGAAGGAGGCAGGCTGGTTACCCGTTATTTTATCAGGTGGTTTTGCGCCCTTGATCCAGCCGCTTGCTGAGCGCTTGGGCATTGCGCACGTCGAAGCCGTGCCACTCTACTTTCATGAGGATGGTTCTTACAAAGGCTATGGTGAGGACTATCCTACCACTCGGAACCTTGGGAAAAACGAAGTGATCCGCGAATGGAAGCTGGCTTTGTTACCTGAGCGAGTGGTAATGATGGGTGATGGAATATCCGATATGGAGACCATGCCGGACGTAGATGACTTTATTGGATTCGGCGGTGTGGTTGCGCGCCCCAAGATAGAGCAAGGCTGCGATTATTGGCTTGCCGATATGAACTTTAGGTTTGTTTTAAAGGATATTATCACGGGGAATAAGTTAGAGAATCAGGACGCATAGCATCTTTCATAAACTGGATGATACAGATTTAGCTTGCTAGCTCGTTGCTCATTTATAGGTTGCCCTCGTCATGAGCACTACTACCAAGAAAAAAACGGCACAAGGTGTCCGTTATACCGATGCACAGAAGAAAGAAATCGTGGATTTCGCCACGAGCCACAATGTTGTAAACGGTCGTGGTGGCCAAAGTGCAGCTTCTAATAAATTTAAGGTCTCCCCAATTTCGGTGGCTGCTTGGATGAAGGGTTCCGGGGCTACCAAAGCTGCAAAAGCACCTAAAGTCGCGAAAGCACCTAAAGCTGCGAAAGCACCTAAAGCTGCGAAAGCCATAAAGGCACCTAAAGCACCGAAGGCTGCTGACAAGGGCAAGCCCGGCATTCGCTACACCACCGAACAGAAGCAAGAAGTCGTTGACTTCGTTGCGAGCTACAATTCCGATAACAATCGTGGTGGTCAAAGTAAGGCAGCTACTAAGTTTGGTATTTCTCCAATCACGGTCATGGCTTGGTTGAAAGCTGCTGGCATCAAGAAGGTTGGGAATAAGGTTGCCGCTGCTGCACCTGCACCTGCTTCTGCCAAGGCCGCGAAGAATGCATCCTCCTCAGCAACAGGCAGCTTCAACGCAAAGCTCACTACTCTTCTCGCAATGAGTGAGGAAATCGCATCGGCTGAAGCCGCACTCGCCCAACTCAAGGGTAAGTTTAGCTCGCTTAAAGCATCACTCTAATCAAAATTTAAATATCATTTCAAAGGCCGCATCCCTATTTGGGAGGCGGCCTTTTTTTATTACCAAACAACGTCGGTGCGTACATCGCTCCAGCGCAGATGATCCGCTTCAAAAACAAAGCGTCCGAGAAATGATTGCTCTTTTATAAGCAGGGGCAGCCAATGTTGATCGTCTTCCCACATCCTGTGATAGGGAATTGAGTTGAGCGCGGTCCACAGTGGCACTGCTTCGTCGGTCTCGGTGGGAATACCGCTGAAGTCGTCTGCACGATAGACGTGGCAGAGTATGTGTGGGCAATCCGACATCGAGAATCGCAGCTCTCCGAGTTTCCTCGGCGCGTGCGGAGTCACATGAAGTTCTTCCTGCGTTTCACGTATGACTGCTTCCAGGGGAGTTTCACCTGGATCGATTTTTCCTCCCGGGCCGTTAATTTTACCTGCGCCGAGACCGCGCTTTTTCTCGATGAGGAGGATTTCCCCATGCTTGATGATGAACATGATAGTAGCATGCATCTCACCTTTCCACGTCGTCCAGTCGATGGGCGACTCAATCATCATGTGTTTGCTTCTGCATAGGCTTCCACCGAGTCGCAGGTGCAAATTAAATTGCGGTCGCCGTGGACGTTGTCGATGCGACCGACGGATGGCCAGAATTTGTGCTGCCGCAGGTAGGGGAGGGGAAAGGCAGCTTGCTCGCGTGTGTAAGCGTGGGGCCAATCGTCTCCACAAACTTT
>JANMYL010000297.1:0-2936 GCA_031382045.1 Akkermansiaceae bacterium
TGAGTGCTCAAAGCGCCTTTCAGCGCGGTGTCAGTCCGCTTCTCCAGCTCCTCCTCCCCGGTCGGGAGGATGCGGTCTTGTCCGTTCAAACGGATCAATCACTCCGCGAGCGGATTGACGAACTCGCCGCGAAAAACACCGAGGGCACCTTATCTTCCGAGGAACGCGAAGAGTATGCCGGATACGTCAGGGCTAACAAGTTCGTCGCCGTCCTACGCCGCGAGGCCAAAAAGTTCAAATCCGGCAGCGCCGCATGACCGCCGCCACGCGAGCTTTTGTCAGGCAGCGAGCGGATCACCGATGCGAGTATTGCCAAACTCATCAGGAAGACTCGCCTCTCGCCGCCCTGCACATCGAGCACATCCGCCCGCGCAAGCACGGCGGCACCGACGATGAATCAAACCTCTGTCTCGCCTGCATCGATTGCAACCTGCACAAAGGCCCCAATCTGACCGGCATCGATCCCCTGACTGATGCGCTGACCCCGCTTTTCCACCCTCGCCAACAGCGCTGGGACGATCACTTCCGTTGGGAGGGAATCCACATCGTCGGTAAATCGGAGGTCGGCCGCACCACCATCCGAGTGCTCTGCATGAACAGCGAAGAGCAGTTGGAGCTGCGCATGGCAGGCGAATAAGCGAAGGCCATGATCATGAACAACAATCCAGTTGGAGTTTGGCTACAGCCAGTAGCCAAATTGGCGGTCATAAGGAGCCAGGACACCGAAATGATCGAAGCCAAGGCAAGAAAGGCACTCAAGAAACCCAAGCCATAAACGCCCTTCTGAAACACCCTCTTCTCTGATCACTGCTCATTGACCACTCGGCACTTCTCCATCTCCATTTCAGCTTTTACCATCATGTCCTCTCTCCAACCATCCTTCCTCGCCACCGACCCCGCCGAATCGCCAAAACAAGGAGAAGCTCATGACTGACGCACTCGAAATCCGCCGCGTCAGTCCGGCCTAACCTCCTAAAAATGGCTATAGCGTCCCGCCGCAGGCCGTCCGAGAGGCGTCTCGCCACCAGTCTTCGGCCCTCTTCATTTCAGCGTTTCAGAATTCCAGCTTTTACCCAACCGCTCTCCGCCAGCAGCGTCAAGCGACTCAAATAGACAAAAAGACATCGCCGGATCAATTGCTTCTCGCCCACATTCTTCCACATCAATTCAGAATTTCAGCTTTTACCCCATGTTCCTCCTCAACGAAAACCGGTCCTCATCCACGACCGCAGCCGCCGCCCTACCGGAAGGCGATCTCCACCGACTTTCGCCTGAGACCATACACCAACTCGTTGTTGCGGTCTCTTGCTGCAAATCTTCCAATGTCATGCTAACTCCGCAATGAATCTCCCGGACCTTTGTCGCTACTATTTGCGCTGCTTGAGTGTGGCATTTCAAGGCGGTGTTGTTGTCGCGCAGAATTCAATTACTGATCATGTCGAGTTACCTTCGCATCCGTCTTGCGAATCAGAGCGGTCAAATCTTTTCGATTATCCAGGAGTGTCAGCACTGGTAAATCTGATTCAAACAGGACACCCGAAGAAGGAACTGATGCTCGGCTACCCGATCTGCCGGATGCGCGAGCAGTCTGACAGGGGGTGGAGAGATGTCTTGAAGCCAATCTTCATTGCTGAACTCCGTTCCGCGCCGGACGACGTTGGGAAGGGGCTATTTGCGGAAGGTAATTTGATGCTCAATCCGGGCGTGCTTGGTTCTTTAGACGTGGTTGTCAATGGAGACGTTATGAGTGCGGTTGTAGCACTCACGGAAGAGCTTGGGCTAAATGAAGCAACCTCGCCCCAATTGCAAGATCTCTGCACCCGTTTGCGCGAGCTTCGTCCGGCTTGGCCATGGATGGAAAGTATCGTTCCCTCATTACTATCGCAGAATGGCGGGTTGGCGTCTCTCAGTCAGAACGGGATTTATAATCGCGCCATGGGTCTGGCTGCCGATCCTTCCAATTTCATGAAGGGGCTCGAGGTGGAGCTGGCGGCGATGGAAAGACTTTCCGATCAAGCAGTCGCGGGAACCGCGCTCGATTCATGGTTGAGACGTGATTCCTCAAATTTCCAGGCACCACCTGGCGCTGGAATGAGCCTTTTGGAGCCGCTGCCGCTAAACTCTGAACAGCGCAGGGCTGTTGAGAGGGCTTTGTCCCAGCCGCTGACTGTGGTCACCGGGCCGCCGGGCACCGGCAAATCACAGGTGGTCTCAACGTTATTGATCAATGCCGCGGTGCGCGGCATGAGAGTGATTTTTTCCAGCAAGAACAACAAGGCCGTGGATGTGGTTGAGCAGCGGGTGAATGATCTCGGCTCTCTGCCGATTCTCCTCCGGATGGGTTCGCAAGACACGTTCCAGCAAAATCTGCAATCTCACCTTGCCGGTCTTCTCGGGGCCGAGGTTTCGTCACAGGAACGGCAGGAGTTCGTGGAGGCTCAATCGGATTACCATAAATTGGAGGCGAGCGGCGCTGAAATCCAGCATATGGCGGAGGCGTTGATTGATCTTCGGAATCAAGTGGACCACGCCGAACAGGCTGTAGAATCCATTCGAAAAATGATCGACGATGAGCTTTTCCAAAGACTCCGTGGGGAAGGTGCGAGCGAAATTGAGCGGATGGCCAAGCAGATCACGACCTCTGCACAAAGGGCGGATCAATCACTGCAACCATGGCTCGTTCGGTTGCTTTGGTGGTTTCTCAAAACGCGGCGCATCGCGCTGCTGAACGAATCCGCTGCTGGCACGCGCGAACTCCTTGGTCGGCTACATGTGAATTTCCCGAGCTGCCACGAAGAGGACGAGCGAGTAAAGGCTTGGACGAAGGTAGGCGAGGAACTGGCCCAGCGTGCTGAGCAGACCCGTGCGATCACGGAATATTCGCGGCTGCTGATGTTGTTGGCCCAAGGAGATCGGCTTGAGGATTTTATGGCTGC
>JANMYL010000230.1:0-4713 GCA_031382045.1 Akkermansiaceae bacterium
ACCCTGCTCAAAGAAAACCCCGTCTCGCCCGCCGCCACCGGTTACGATGGATTTTATGCAGCCGCGCTGGTGAAAAACGCCTGATATCGATTCATTCGCTTCATCATGCAACGAATCGAGAGCTTCGAATTTTAGTGCCTATTTGAAATTCTCTTTAGTGATGAGGCTCTGTCTAATCTGGGATGAAACATCTGCGATGGGGTTTTATCCGATTCCAGAAAGACTTTTCAAAGTCGCATTCCGGCGATTAAAGGCCGTAAATTCGCACGGCATTTCCATGAAGAATCGCTTGGGCATCATCGGGTGATAGCGGTGATACAAAGCTGCGGACCATCTCGGCCCAAGTTTGATAAGAATCAATCCGCAGCAAACACACTGGCCAATCGGTGCCGAACATCAGACGCTCTGGGCCGAAGAGGGCGAGTGTTTCTTCGAAATAGGCTTGCAACGTGGCTTCGTCGATTTCTGGGTCGAGCACCTCGGTGACCATGCCGGAAATTTTTACTCCGAGGATGTTGTCGCGCTTGGCGAGTTCGGCCATGCCAGTTTTCCACGCGGGATCGATTTTGCCATTGCGTATTTCTGGCTTGGCCATGTGGTCGATGATGATGCCGAGGTCTGGCTGGCGATCAACGAGCTGGATGGCGACGGGAAGCTGCCGTTGGAAAAGCAACAGATCGTAGCGGAGGTCCAAATCTGGAAGCATAGCCAGCCCGTAATGGAAGTCGTCGCGCAGGAAATATTCGTCGGCCTCGCCTTGAAGCACATGCCGAACCGCCTTGAATTTCGGATGCGCGGCGAGCCGTGACAAATCATTTCCAACGCTGGAATCTATCAGCGGCACCCAGCCGACGACGCCCGCGATGGTTTCGGATTGGTCGGCCAGTGAAAGTAGCCAATCGGATTCTTCGATCACTTGGCGAGCTTGCACCACGACGGTGCCATCCACTCCCGCAGCGGAGGTGGCATTTTCCAATTCTTCAAGGAGTTGATTTCGTGCGAGTGCGGAATCTGGTGGAATCCATGCATATTCTGCGGCGGAGTAATTCCAGAGGTGGTGATGGGAGTCGATCATAGGAACAACGGCTTCATGTGGCGGTCGAGCAGATTGGTAGTGACATTCTTGGCGACGATTTCGGAATTGTCCTTGAGTGCTTGGATGTAGGTGTCGCCGAGTTGCGCAGCGATCTTGAAGCCTACGTGGAGGAGCTGGCGGAGATCCGCATTGTAGCCAGGATTCGTCGGAATGTGGCGAAGCGCATCGGTGAACTGGGTGCTGGTCCAGCCGTTGACTTCCTCGGCGGATGGAAGGTTCGCATCGCTGATGTCAATGACGGTGGCGTACGGTTCGCAAAGCGCTTCTTTTTTCTCCAACGCCTTGGCGTAAATCTGTTTAGCGAGCGCGAGGCCCTCGCCGCCAGCTTCCGCTAGGCCGACGATCTCTTCCAGCCAGTTGGTGCCGGCGGTTTTGATGTGGAGTCCGGCACCTGTGCGCTGAATGGCCTTTTTGATATACGGATAGATCGAAAACTTGTCGGAACCCGAGTGGACCGAGAGCTTGAGAGTGGCGGGCAGGCCGTAGGTTTTGATGGCGTGCGCGATGACGGCGAGGTCATCGTTGAATTCTTTTTCAAATTGCAGCGGATCGCCCACGTAATCGACGCCCTTGTTAAATCGGCCAGTGAATTTTGGCGCGATGGTTTGAATCGGGATACCTTGGTCGGCCAGCGCGGCCAGGATGATCAACATTTCCGGCGGCGTCTGCGGGCTGTCGGTTTCATCCATCGAAACCTCGGTGACGAAGTTGTCCACGCCGCCCTTGGCTGCGACGATGTGTTGATAGATGGCGGCGGCTTTCTGGGTGGCCTTGAGAAATTGGTTCGCCGTTTTCTCGACGTCCGCGTGGGTGATTTCGAACGGTGCAGAAATACCTTCGATGACGACGGTGCCGATGAGTTCAGGATGCTTGGCGATGAAAGCGCTCACATCGGCGGGTTCGGCGGCTTCTCCGATGTCGTCAGCCACGTCGAGAGTGAAGAAATCGCAAGGCGCGACGAAGCGATCCACGGTGGAGAGGTTGATATGGTCGGCGTCCAATAGATACTCGCCGTTCCAACCGAGGTCGGCCACCGCCTTGTCGGCGGCCTGGCGGGTCTGGCTCGGCTCGGAGCCGATGATGTTGTGCTCGCGGTTCGACTTATTCCAAACCGGGGTGATGTCGATGCCGAGTTTCTTGGCTTCGATGAAGGCGGTGAGTTGGGCGTGCGCGCCATTGGCGAAACGATCGCCGACGCCGAAGGTGTATTTAGGGCAGATTTTCATGGGAATGCTTGAGGACTGACCACTGATTTCACTGATTTACTGATTAAAGAATAGGTGGATTCTTCATCTTTAAAATCAGTGTCATCAGTGAAATCAGTGGTTAAAAATTCGGGTGACTTGGCTTATCGGACTTCGATGATGGCTTTGATGGCGCCGAGGGCGGGATCGGTGAATTTCTCGAATTCCGCAGGCACGTCTTCAAAGGCGATGCGGTGGGTGATCCAGAGGCTGGTGTTGATTTTACCGTCGCGGATCAATTGGATGATGTTGCCAAAATCTTCCGGCAGGGCGTTGCGCGAGGCCAGCAGGGTGATTTCACGGCGGTGGAAGACAGCGGCGTGCGGGAAAGTTAGATCGGCGGTGGTGATGCCGACGTAAACGACGCGACCAGTGAACGCGGCGTAATCGAAACAGGTGGACATCGACTTCGGGCTTCCAGTGGCGTCGATCACGACATCGGCGAGTTGGCCGCCCGTGATTTTTTCGAGTGCGGCAAGGTGCGAGCCGTCCGGTTGGAAGGCGATGGCGTGCTGGATGCCGAGGTTTTCTTGGCAGAAATCCAAACGGCTCTGGACCATGTCCATGACGATGGTTTTTACGTCCATCAGTTTGAGAAATTCCAAACAAGCGAGGCCGATGGGCCCAGCACCGATGACGAGAACCGTCTCACCCGGCTGAGGATTTCCTCGCTGGACGGCGTGGTAGCCGATGGCGAGCGTCTCCACGAGGGCGAGTTGGTCATAGGAAAGATCATTGCCGGGATGGAGCTTGTGAGCAGGCACGGCGAAGACGCCTTTGCGCAGGCCGCCGTTATTATGAACACCGATGACTTGCACGCCGGGGCAGCAGTTTGAGGCTCCTTTGCGTGAGGTCGGAGAAGCTGGATCGTTGACGTAGGGTTCGAGCGAGCATTTGTCGCCGGGCTTCACGTTAGATACATCATCGGCCACGGCCACGACTTCCAAGCCAAGCTCGTGGCCGGGTGTGCGCGGATAGGCGAAAAATGGAAATTTCCCGAGGTAGCAGGAAAGGTCGGTGCCGCAGATGCCCATGCGATGGGTGCGGACGAGTGCTTCGCCGGGGCCGGGTGCGAGTGGCTCTGGCAGATCGATGATGGTGATTTCTTTGGGCGCGGTGAATTGGATAGCTTGCATCAGTTATTTTCGGGTAGGCCTTCGAGGTGACCGGAGTTTTTGACAGGGGCGAAAATCGCGAGCACGTCGGTGAGCAGTGCGCGGTCGATTGGTTGCTCTAACCACTCGGCCCACTTGCGGATGTTCGCCGGATTTGCGGAACCGGCGATGGTGGTGGCTAGGCCGGGATGCTCGCAGGAAAATTGCAGCGCGAGCTGGGCGATGTCCACGCCGCGGTCCGCGCATAGCTTAGCGGCGGCGCGGGCAGCGGCTTTCACGGCTTCGGGCTCCTTGAGCCATGCGGGCAACTCGGCATTCGTTAGCAAACGCGCGGAGAATGGGCCCGCGTTCATCGCTCCGATGTTTTTCGCAGCGAGGCGCGGTAGGAGATCATCGACGAAGGTGGTGTTTTGCAACGTGTAACGGTTGTAGGAAAGCACGCAGTCGATGTCGTTTTCTACCTGATCGAGCACGGCGTTGAAGGTCTTCATCGGGTAGCAGGAAAACCCGACGGCGCGGACTTTTCCCTGTGCCTTGAGCTTCAAAACGGCGGGCAGCGTTTCTTCCCAAATCTGTTGGAGCGGCACGAATTCCACATCGTGCAGTAGCAAGACGTCGAGGTAGTCGGTGCCGAGGCGCTGGAGCGAAACGTGGAGGGATTCTTCCACGCGCTTGGCGGAGAAATCGAAATGCACGTCCGAGTAACGCCCGAGCTTGCTGCCTAGCAGGTAGCTCTCACGCGGTACGCCTTTCAAACCCAGACCGAGCATGATTTCCGACATGCCGCGGCCGTAAAATGGCGAGGTGTCGATGAAGTTCATGCCGAGTTCGATGGCGGTTTTCGTCGAGAGCATCGCCTCGTCGAGCGTGATTGAGCGGAACTCCGCGCCGAGTGAGGAGGCACCGAAGGAGAGGATCGGCAGGTCGATGCCGGTGTTACCGAGTGGACGTGTTTTCATGACTTAAGAAGGGAGCGAATCGAGGAAATGGTTTGGCGGGCGGCGGTTTCGGGATCGGGTAGCGGGAAAATTTCGGCCGAGAGATAGCCGGAATATTGAATTTTCTGCAAGGCCGCGATCACGGGTCCTGGGTCGGTGTGACCGAAGCCCATTGCTTGGCGATTGGAGTCAGCGAAGTGGACGTGGCCGATGTGGCGGCCGGCCTCGCAGATGGCAGCGGAGAGATCGCTCTCCTCGATGTTCATGTGAAAGAGGTCGGCGAGGAGCACGACGTTTTTCAGATCGTGAAGTTCGAGAAA
>JANMYL010000005.1:0-2886 GCA_031382045.1 Akkermansiaceae bacterium
GCTGCCGATCTTGCTCTGCACCCCGTTCGAGACCAGCAGCAGCGCGTTGTAGTGGAAAAGCTGCGGGATCGTCTGCTTGTAGTCGCGGAGGTTTTGGAAAAAACCCTCGCGCACGTTCACGCCCGGCTTCTTCAGCTCGATCAGCACCAGCGGCAGACCATTCACGAAGCCCACCAAATCCGGCCGCTTCAGATACAGCTCGCCCGCCACCCAGAACTGCGAGCCCAGCAGGAAATCATTGTTCTCCGGCACCTCCCAATCGACCACGCGCACCACTTCCACCCGCTGCCCGCCGTGCTCCTGATCGGGAAACGAAACTTTCACACCCTGCTTGAGCAGCTTGTCGATCTCCCGGTTCGCCTCCGCCAGACTCAGCGCCGTGCGATCCCGGCAAATCTCCTCCACCGCCCCCTCAATCGCCTCCGCCGGCAAATCCGGATTCAGCCGTTGGAGCGCCGGCCGCAGCCGCGAAACCAACACCACCTCCCGTTTCCCATCCCGGCCCTGATTGCTGACGCCGCCGTTCCACTCGTCGTAGCAATTCACCACGACCCAGCCCAATTCATTACGAATGAATTGGACCGCTGGTTGTTCGACAAGGTGATTTTCGGAATATCCGGACATTGTCGAATCCTATTCAGTCGCCTCAAGGCCTTTGAGGATGTGAGTCGTTCTTTCTCTCCCATTCCGGAATAGGACCGTCGTTTTCTCCAATACCGCTAAGCAACGCCGATCGAAAAACTCTCGATTGAGTTGTGCCACCTGTTCGGAGGTCAAATCGTCGTGTATTTTGCCGCTGATCTTGTGTCCGTCCTCATTTACAAAGTCGAATCGCCACGACTCGAGTAACACTCCCTTGAAAACTCCACGGATAGAAATCGTTTGGGTCTGAGAGGTGGTCGCGGACACCCGTTCAAATGCTTCATTGGCTTGAATCGGATCCATTGTGCATCGACTGTCACCCGACTCCAACCGGAGGCCCGCCCGGCCTTTGGCGACCACCTCAAGGAATATCCGCAGGTTCTGAATTACCCTTGGCGCCGTTTCATTCAGCTCCACTGCAAATACTTCATCGCCTTCGACGGCAGACTCTACGAGGCGAGTAACATGGGCGAGGGTGTCAGCCAGTTGCTCTTCTTCAAAAATCTCGTCATTTTCCGCCTTCGTGAGTTCGAGGCCAAACGAACCTCTTGGCAAAGCCGTAAGCAGAAGGCGCGAGTCCGCTTCGCCGACCCTACGGCCTCTGGTCCCGACCACTCCGTGAAAGCGGTCTGCATAATAAGCCATCACCATGCTCTGAAATGGCTCTAGAACCCGACTGGCAAAGCTTACATCGATCCCCATCGAACCCTGAACGGGTTCTCCTGAAAAAAACAGCACCGCGCGGGCTTCCTTATCCCCCAAGGGCAGAGCTTCGATCTGCGCACGCAATTCCCTTTCCCTCACTGCAAACGCGGGCTCCATCAGCGGATGGCCGGCCGCCAGCTCTTTCATGCGGGTCGCATCAAGAAGTTGGACCTTGAGAGCATCTCTCTTTGAACGGGTTGTCATGGCGTAATATGAGAGAGTTCAGTGCGGGCTGCAATGTCGTCGGCCGGAGTGTTCAATTCAATTTTGAGCATCCCCTTCCAGAGGCCTAGGCGGTTGTGGGAAAAAAGCTGTGCCCAGTATCGGGCGGACTCCACGGTGAACGCCGGAGAAAACCCTGCGTCAACGGGATAATGATCGAGTGAAAAACTCTCCTTGGCGAGTGTCGGATTGGCGAACTCTGGGAACACCGCTCCCAGATTCCGTTGGAACGGATCGTCGTATCCCCAATAGAATGTGACCACGTCCAAGTCCCTCGGCGGACGACTCTCCCTCAGTTCGATGTTTTCCAGGAAACTGCCATCCAGCCACTGGAAACCTTGAATCAAACCTTCGGAACGCAGCCGCTCCCTGAAATCGAGAAACCTGCCGAGGATAGCCTTTCGCTCCGGACTGGTTCCAAGTTTCCGACAAAGGTCAACCGTGGTGCATGGATAAGGTGAAACATCAGACTTGATCCTTGGATCACCTTTATGCGGAGGAATGACCAAATTGTGGTCAAAATCGGGAATTGGGGACGGCATAGCAGTTGGATAAAGGATGGCGGATTCGGAAAATTGGCACAAGGATCATTTCTCGCCCGAAAGCAGCTTAGGCAGCAACAGGTCGCGGGTTTGGCGGAGATTCTGAATCTTGCGGAACAGCCGCTCGATTTGCTCGAACATTGGCTCGGCGAGGCTGTGAAACCGAGCAAGGAGATCATCGATCGGACAAACGAGCTTCATGCCCTCAAACTTGCTCTTGTTAACATTTCCCATCGTCGCTCCGTTGGAGCCGAGATTTTCCAGCATTTGCTTGGCCTCCCGAAGCCAGAAAAATAGGAACTCCCGGCTGGCCTCATCCGCAAGCACGACCGAGTTGATCTGCTGGTTCGTCTGGCAAGGCTCGGTCGTAATAAAGATGGCGCCGATTGTTCCGATGCAGCTCACGCAAATCGATCCAACGGGCAAAGTCTTGTTGGCCTGCGATTGAGCGCCGGCAGTTGAGAGGTATTCGTTCGTCCGCAGGATGAACATCTGCCCGTGCATATCAGGCGTCTTGAGAAATGGGATGTCCTCACCAAAGAAATCCTCGTTGGCCTTGCTGGGAGTCTTTCCAGTAACAACTTTGGCAAAATCAATGATGGCCTTCACTTCCCAGCCCGTGGGAATTTGTCCAAGTGCCGAGTCCACGAACTTTGCGGATTCGTGGCCGGGGAAGCGGAAGTGGACGAACCACTCGCGGTAGAGGGATTGCGCCATCTGCTCCAGGATCTTGATGCGGCGCAGGTTGTTCTCGATCAGGTCGTCGTAGGCCGAG
>JANMYL010000033.1:0-2681 GCA_031382045.1 Akkermansiaceae bacterium
GAGGATTTTCGAAAGCCCGGAAATAGCCGCTGCTTTCTTGGGGGAGAGACCGCAGGGGCGGATGATCGCTTGGATTTCCGCGACCGGCACCCGCATCATGGAGTGCGGGTTGTCCGCGAGTTTGAATAGAGCGGGGGTGACGGGGCACACGCTGCGGCATTCGTTTGCGACGCATTTGGTGCTGCGAGAGGTGGATGTCCAGAGTCTGCGGGAGTTGCTGGGGCACTCGGACATGCGGACGACGATGATCTATGTCCAACTGGCACGGGCGATGCGGTGGGAAATTACGAGTCCTTTCGATGATTTATGAGGAGCAGGCGGTAAAGTGCGTGGTGATAGGCTCGGCGAGGCATCCGATGGGGATTGGATAAAAATGGATTGCTTGCGGTGGGAAGGAAAGGGGGGTGATTGAGGGCAGAAATATCTGCATCGCCCGGGGGCGAGGGGATGAAATTTCCATGAGTTCGAGAGTTTTGAGGATTGCCGGATAATTAGGATTTGCTTAGTTTTTCTCGAAAGCATGCGGGAAATGAATTTCCAGCGGGTTTTTTCATGGTTTCCCAATTTTTAATACGTGTCTAAATCTTTGAAAATCCTCATAGCCTGTGGCGGCACGGGCGGTCATTTATTTCCTGGAATCGCCGTGGGAGAAGCGCTGCGGGCTCGTGGCCATGAGGTGATGCTGCTGATTTCGGAAAAGAAGGTGGATTCTGAGGCTTCCGCAAAATACACGCATCTGCGTTTTAAAACCGTGCCCGCCGTGGCCAAGCCGCGGACGTTTTCGCTGCGAATGCTGCCGTTTTTGTGGAAACTCTGGGGCACCACCCGCCAGTGCAAGGCGATCATTCGTGAGTTCCAAGCGGATGCGGTGCTGGGCATGGGTGGCTTCACCTCGCTGCCGCCGGTGTATGCAGGGCACAAACTTGGGCTGAAAACTTTTATCCACGATTCCAATGCCCGCCCTGGGCGCGCCAATGTGATGACCAGCCGCTTCTGCACGCGCGTTTTTCTTGGGCTGGATGCGGCGAAGAAATTTTTTCCGAACCGCGAAACTGTCACCACCGGCACTCCGGTCCGCCCGGAAATTGCCAATTTACCGTCCCGTGAGGCAGCGGCGGGGCACTTCGGGCTCGATGACGCTTGCCCCACCATCGTGGTGACGGGTGGCAGCCAGGGCGCACGCCGCTTGAATGAACTGAGCGCGCAAGCGGCAGTGAATTTACCGAAGGAGACGCAGGTGCTTCACATCGCTGGAGCTATTGATTTCCAACGTGTTTGTGATATCACAGTTGGCCGAACAGGTTACAAAGTGCTGGGGTTTTGCGATCAAATGCCGTCCGCTTATGCTGTCGCGGATCTCATCATCGCAAGGTCTGGGGCGTCGAGTTTAACGGAAATCGCTAGCGCCGGTTGCCCGTCGATTTTAGTCCCTTATCCCTATGCCGCCGATGATCATCAGACGCGGAATGCCGAGGTATTCGCGGAGGGTGGAGCCGCCATCCTTGTGCAAGAGTGCGACCTTAATGCGGAAAAACTCGCCTCATTGGCGACTTCCATCTTGCAAGACTTGCCAACCCACCAGCGCATGGCAAAAGCGGCCTGCGCACTCGCCGTCCCCGACGCCGCCGACCGGGTCTGCGCAGCCATCGAAGCCACTCTCACGCCACCATGATCGAACTCAGCGAACGCCTCACGGACCGAAGTAACCCCCTCCACATCCATCTCATCGGCGTGGCCGGCTCTGGCATGAGTGGTCTCGCGCTGTTGTTGCTGGGTATGGGCCACAAAGTGAGCGGCTCGGATAAAGTGACCACTGCGGAAACCGAGCGGATGCAGGGTGTCGGCTTAGTTTTCTCGTCACCACCCAGTGCCGCCGCAGTCAAGAAAGTGGACATGGTCGTCTATTCCTCGGCCATCAAACCGGCCAATCCCGCCTACGCCGCCGCCAGGAAAGCCAAGACCCCGCTCTACCTCCGTGCCGAGTGCCTTGCCGCCATTCTCCACACTAAAAAAGGCATCGTTATTTCCGGAACCCACGGGAAAACCACGACCTCTGCGATGACCGCCCACGTCTTGCGCGAGGCCGGCCAAAAACCCAGCCACTACGTGGGCGCAGAAATCCCGATCCTCGGGGCGAACGCGAAATGGTCCGAAGATGGCGAGCACATGGTCGCGGAAGGCGATGAAAGCGACGGCACGCTCGCCCTCTATCGCCCAGAACACACCGTGATTCTCAACATCGAGGCCGAGCACCTCGATTTTTACCGCGATCTCGACCACATCAAGGAAGTCTTCACCCAGCTCGCCGATCAAACGACAGGGAAACTCGTTTACTGTGCGGAAGATCCGGTAGCTCTTGAAATCTGTGCCAGCCGCGCAAACGCGATTTCCTACGGCTGGGAAGATGCCGACTACACCGCCACCGACCTCCGAGATCTCAAAGGCTCCTCCGCTTTTACCGTGAAAAAGCACGGCCAAGTCCTCGGCGACGTAGAGCTCGGCATCCCTGGAAACCATAATGTGCTCAACGCGCTCGCGGCCATCGCGCTGGCAGACAGTTGTGGTGCGGATTTCACCCTTGTCGCACGCGCGCTTGCCACCTTCGCCGGTGCCAAGCGCCGTTTCGAAACTAAATACCTATCCGCGAACTACCGGATCATCGACGACTACGGCCACCACCC
>JANMYL010000040.1:0-15086 GCA_031382045.1 Akkermansiaceae bacterium
CGTTTCTCCGGCCACGCGAGTGATGGCGAGCAGGGATGAGGTAAGAATTCCGGGCAGGGAAAAAGGCAGGACGCACTTTCGGATCGTCTGCCAGCGGGTGGCTCCCATGGCCAGCGAGGCGTCGCGGAATCCTTGGGGGACAGCGCGCAGGGATTCTTCGGAAGCCGTGATGATGACGGGTAGAATCATGCAGGCAAGCGTGGCGCAGCCGGCCATGAGCGAGGAGTTCCAGCCTTGGAAGCTCATCACGTAGTCGCCAATGAAAAGCGGCAGTGTGAGCAATGAGCGGTCTGAAGGAGTGGCGGTGATGACTGGCACTGCGAGCACGAAGACAGAGAAGCCAAAGAGCCCGAAGACGATGGAGGGGATGCCGGCGAGGTTGAGAATCGCCAGGCGGACGGCGTGGATGAACGGGCTTTGCTTGGCGTATTCGGATAAATAAATGGCGGCGCTGACGCCAAAGAACAGGGCGAGGATCATCGAGCCGAGCGTGAGCAAGGCCGTGCCGGCGATGGGGCCGGCGATGCCGCCGCCGGAGTAGGAGTAAGTTTGCTCGTTGTAGATCGGGACGCCTTCGTATTTGGCGAGGTAGGCGCTGTATTCCGATGCAGGAAGCTGGTGGCGGGTGCCCTGGGCGTCATCGAAAACGTGGAGGGTCTGGTTTTTCGCGGTGAGGAATTCGAAATCCACGAACGGAGCCTCTGCTTTAAAAAGAACGGGAGCCCCATCAATGATGATTTTACCAAATAATAGGGCAGCGATAATGACCACGAGATAGGTCGTGCCCCCGAGCAGGGAGCGGACCAAGAGGTCCTTGAAGTGCCCCTTGGGGAGGCCTTTGCGGATCAGTTTTTCGGGATCAAACATGGGGGTGAGGAAATTAGTGCTTCATCTTGTTTACGAAGCGATGCGCGGTGGCATTGATCGCGAGGACTACGGCGAAGAGCAGGATACCGACGACGAACAGGGCCCGGTAGTGGACGCTGCCGAGGGGGACTTCTCCCAGCTCTTGCGCGATGATGCCGGTGAGGGTGTGGGCCGGTTGGAAAAACGAGCCGAGGCCGGAGGTGAAGTCCGGGATTTTGATTCGGTTACCGGCGACCAATAAGACAACCATGGTTTCACCGATGACACGGCCGAAGCCGAGCAGGACGGCAGCGAGGATGCCGGAAAAAGCGGCGGGAATCACCACGCGGAATGTCGTCTGAACGCGCGAGGCACCGAGAGCTTCGGAGGCTTCCGCGTAGGCAGAAGGCACGTTGTTGATCGCATCCTCGGCGAGCGAGAAAATCGTGGGGATGCTCATGAGCGCGAGCAGGCAGCCTGCAGTGAAAATGTTGAGCCGCTCCTCGACGGGGAATCCGGGAATCCACTGGAGGGAATCCAGCATGGATAAATCGCGCAGCACGGTGCCGAAAACAAGGATGCCGATGAAGCCGAGGACGACTGAGGGGATGGCTTGGATAAATTCAATGACTGGCTTGATGAGCGCTTGCTCGCGGGTGGAGGCGAATTGGTTCACATAAACTGCCGCGCCGATGCCGCTGGGAATGGCGATGATGAGCGCGACGATGGAAATCATGAGCGAGCCTGCCGCTAACGGAAGAATGCCGTAAAAATCCTGCCACTCGCCGCCGGTGACCCAATCCTTGCCAGTGAGGAAGGAGGAGATGGCAGTGAACAAGGGGACGGGGACGTCGTGCTTCCAAGCATTGATTTCCGCTGGGGTTTTTTGGAGGTCGGCGATGAAGAGGGGCCAGGTGTTGCGCGCCACTTTGAGCAGGCGCGCAGCTTCTGGCTGGGAGAGAGTTGTGGGGAGCTGGTTGACGATACCGGCGGAGGCTTGTTGGAGCGCGGTGTGGGTTTTGACGCAGTCCGGACGGCGCTCGAGCAGGATTTGGATGGGGCCTTCCACGTCGGACTTGTCGGCGAGGGAGGCATGGGCCTCGGTGGTCAGTTTTTCGCGCTCGCTGGGGTCTTTCGCGCCAGCGGCGGCGGCGAGCAGGGTTTTGCGGTCTTTTTCGAGGATGTCGGCGTTCTGAATTTTTTCTTTGGTGGCGGTGACGGATTCCGTCATTTCCGAGACCAGCGAACTGAGGTCAGAGCCGCCAGCTTCGAAGGTGTCGATGGTGGCGCGCATGGCCAGCAGTGGCTCCGCTTGTTTTTGTTGGGCGGTGGAAAATTCCTCTGCGAGCGCGGTGACGAGTGCCGGGTCGTCAGTGGATTCAATGGCGCGAGAGCGGATGGATTCGATCAAGTTGCGGCGCTCGTCCGCAGTGAGGTGCGGGGTGGCGGGCAGCGAGGCGAGGGCTTTGAGTTTCTGTTTTTCGAAATTCGCTCTGAGCGAGGCGAGCATTTCCGGGTTGGGGGAAATCTCGGCTTGGGAGTTGCTGAGGACGAGATCGCGGGTGGGGCCGGTCTGGTCAGTGTAAGCGTTGAAAAGCCCGCTGGCCTCTTGCGAGCGGCGCATTTGGGAGGCGCATTTGCCGTTGATTTCGGCATAATACGCGCGGTTGAGCACGCTGGTGAGTTGCTCGTGAGCGCTGAGATTTTTCCGTGAGAGATCGACGAATTCGAGACCAGCGATGCGGTAAACCTGCAATTCGCGTTGGTAGCCGGGGAAGAATCCGAGGCCTTCTTTGAGCAGGAAAATGATAATAAGCGCCAGGATGACGATGGTCAGCCCGGCGTTGGAGGCGAAGAAAAACTTGATGGCCTTTTCGCAGGAGAATCCCCGTTTTTGGAAACGGTGAGGCTGTTCAGTCGATGGACGGTCTGCTTGAGGCATGGTTGTTGGCCGCCTTGGTAGTTTGGGTTTGGGAAATAGACAAGAAAATGAGCGCCGCAGGGGGCTGCGACGCCCATTTCATAGCAACCTACTATTTAAACAAATTTTACAAATCCTTGGCGGGGATGAAGCCGACCTTGCGGACGATGTCTTGGCCGGCGTCCGACTCAACGTATTTCATGAAAGCCTCAGCCTCAGCGCTCGGTTTGTCCGGTGCGTAGAGGTAGCAAAGGCGGGCATAGACGTATTTTTTAGCGTTTTTGGCGACGGGCTCGACGCCGTCGATGAGGAGGGTCTTGGTGCCGGCAGTCTTGGAATAAGCGAGGCCGACGTAGCCGATGCCGTTTTTGTTCTTGGCGACTTCTTGGGCGATTTGCTCGTTACCGGCCATTTTCAAGGAGCTGGATGGATAATCACGGCCGCCCATGGCGAGCTTCTGCCAGTCTTTGTAGGTACCGGAGGAGGTGTTGCGGGTGTAGATCGAGATTTTCCCGGGAGCGCCGCCGATTTCGGACCAATCCTTGATTTGACCGGTGAAGATCTTGGCGACTTGATCCTTACTCAGCTTAGAGAGCGGGGAATTTTTATTAACGATGACTACGAGCATGTCATGACAGATGCCGTGCTCCTTGATGTAAACGCCCTTGGTGCGGCAGAAGGTGCGCTCCTCGTCCTTAACTTTGCGGGAAGACATGCCGATTTGCGCAGTGCCATTGGCGAGCGCGGGGAAGGCGGTGGTGGAGCCTTCTGCCGCGATCTCGAATTTCACGCCCGTGTTACCGGCAGCTTTGAAGCCTTCGGCTAACTGAGGGATAAGCTTGGCGCCGAGAGTGTCGCTGCCTTTAATACTGAGAGTCTGCGCGCCGGCCATGGAAAGCATGGCTGCGGTGGCAAATAGTGTGCTGATGATTTTCATCTGATTTTGGTATTGGTGATTTGGATCAATGAGAATTTTTAGAAGGAAAAACGAAGGCCGCTCATGAAGGTGTAGCCGTCATAGTCGCCGCCACCCATGTGGGAGTATTCGACGCCATTCATGAGCTTGAGCTTGTGGCCGTAGAGGTAGTAGTTGAGGCCCACGTAGGCGGAGGTGTAGGTATTACCTCTTTCATCGTCATTGATCACCTTGCCTTTATTGGTAAAGCCCTTGATGGGCAGTCGCTCATAGCGACCGGGAACCCGAAGATCATCCGAATCTTCGCATGTCGCGACTTGGAGACGGCCTACCAGTTGCAAACCATCGGCGATGAAGTAGGAAGGAATCAAGCTAATGCCAAATACATCGGACTGACCAAGATCATCGTCGCCCATGCCATAGACAATGTCGGTGGTGAGGCCGAAGCGACCTTGGGTGATATCGTTGGTGAGTGCGATGGAGTCCTTGAAGGACGGTGAAGTTCCGGGGGTATAATCCGCGTCTGGCTGGGATGATTTATAGCCGGGCTCCGAGTTGTGCATGTAGTGGAAGGAGGCCACGGAGGAGTCGAAGCCGGACTGAGAGGAATAGTCGTATCCGATTTTTCCAAGGACGATGGCACCACCTTCGAAATCGGAGAACTCGCGCTCCCTCTCATTGCCGTAAACGCCGAGTTCGTAGAGCCAGTGTTCTTGGATTCCTTTGCCGGAGACCCAAGCACCGGTGAGTTCGCCCGGAAATAGCGTGTTGGAAAGTAAGCTACGCTCGATGGTGAGGATTTCCTTGGAGGAAATTTCCTGCTCGCGAGTGAACTTCACCTTAGTCTTACCGGCAGAAATATTCAGAGCATCCGAGTGGGAGTAGGTGACGAAGAGATCGTAGATGTCTTTGTAGAAGGTATTGTCGCCCGAGTTGTCTTCGCCGTTGTTATCGACATTGATTTGGCCTTCGAACTTCCAGTTTTGAAACCACTTGGATTTGAAGCCGAAGCGATTGCGACGGACTTCGATGTCGTTGCCCCAGACGTTTTCGTCGTTACCTACGTCTTTGTAGTCTGAGGTGTTGAAGCTGTCGTCGTTAGACTCACCGTAGATCGACTGCACCTGCAAGCGACCTTGGAGGGAGAATTCTTGGAGGATCGGGTTGGTATCGTCTTTATAAAGGGTGAAGGCGGACCAAGCGCGGTCCCAAGCGGTATCGCCGGGGAACTTTCCGACCAAGAGGCCGGTGGCGGAGCTGATGGCGGCTGGCTCTTCAGTGATCGCGGCGGTGTCGCTGCCGGCATGGGCGACGAGGCTGCCAAGCAGGCTGGTGGCAAGCAGGGTGCGGTGGATTGATTTCATGGATTGCATTTGTTTCTGATGGCTTGTGTGACGAGATCACGTGGATTTCGTCACACACGAACGCTAGATATGGATTTGGCGCATATTTCCCAAGGCGCACTTTGTGACAAGGTTGTCACAAAGGATTTTTTGCCCCGCTCATGCGCGGCACGATGGATGGCCGAGCTGTTCATTGATAGTTTCATGCGTGAATGGGACTGGGCCGAACAGGGGGAAGGTGTGACGAAACTGCCATGATTTGTGAGAATTGGAATAGGTCGGGATTTTACAATTTTTTGGGTTGCCGAGGCGGTGGGCTTTGCTAGGTTTTGCGCGATTGATTGGGAAAGGTAATGTCTGCCATACTCGAACATCCCGTGCTCGTCTTGAATCGGTTCTGGCAACCGATTCACACTTGTTCTGTCCGCCGCTCACTGCATTTGCTGTGCATCGGTCATGCCCAAGTGGTGCAAGTGGAGGGTGAGGAGCGGTTCAATTCCCATGATCTGTCTTCATGGATTACCTACTCAGTGGGAAATACTGACGATGAAATGATCCACGGCGCGAGGATCGCCGTCCGTGTGCCGAAAATCGTCGTCCTATCGCTATACGACCGCTTACCGCGGCTGGAGGTGAAATTCACACGCCGCAATGTTTTCCTGCGAGATAAATTCATGTGTCAATATTGCACCAAGGTTTTGCCGGAAACCCAGCTTAATTTGGACCACGTCATGCCGCGCGATAAAGGCGGGCGCACGACTTGGGATAACATCGTGACTTCGTGTTTCCGCTGCAATACGCGCAAGGGCAACAAGCTGCCACAAGAGGCAAATATGCACCCGCAGAACAAGCCGTTTGCCCCGCGTTGGCGACCGCTTTTCGGCATGCACGAGAATGGCCTCGC
The DNA here is from genome assembly GCA_031382045.1 of Akkermansiaceae bacterium. Taxonomy (GTDB): domain Bacteria; phylum Verrucomicrobiota; class Verrucomicrobiia; order Verrucomicrobiales; family Akkermansiaceae; genus Luteolibacter. The sequence continues at coordinate 5,931 of JANMYL010000040.1, forward strand.
CGACGAGAGCTGGAATCATTTTCTCCATCACGACCGTGCTGACACGCGCCGCTCGGCGTGAGTGGCTGTCCAGCCGTAGCCAGCGGAGTGCAATCGGTTCCCGCTGCGCACTTGTTAAATATGGTCTTATTCCCCTGCCCGCTCGGGAAATGACTTGCTGGCTGGTATTTACGAAACGGACTGATTCACAATCACTTGCAGTGCCTCAGCTATTGCTGATGCTACCATCCCAAATGATTTAAAACGGCAGCAAGGCCGCTATGACGAGCAGTCCAAGTGTAACGAACTGGCGTAAATTCTTTATGGGAAATGGGAATGAGTCGTGAAATAGAACCTAGAGTTTGGGAGAATTGAATTTTCTAGTATCGTCCGAATGGACTATTTCGCGGAGTAAGTCCCGGCAGTTGGAAGATGCGTTGTTTCTGTTTTCTCGATGTGATTGGCTGCCCCCATGGCCACTCCCGAGCGTGCGAACAACGATCAAAGTCCACCAAGCAGGCCCGGTCATACAGCTGATTTACTCGCCCTTCACCAAGCGCTGGACATGGATGCACTTTGGCAGGCAGTGGTGCGTGTGGTGTCTAACTCTCTACCCGGCTGTGAAATCATCGCGGCACTTCCCATGGAGGGAATGATTCCGGTGACTTTCCGGACTACTCTCAAGGTCGATGATCCGACGACTTATTGGCAAAAGGTGAATGCTGCGGAACCGCCGATGGTTAAAGTGATTACCGAATCTCCCGGGCGCAAAATTACGTTTCTCGACGATGAAACGACGGTGGAAGCCTTGGAGGCAACCCGCTTCTATCAGGAGGTCATGATCCCTGGAAATATCCGCCACATAGCCGGGTTGTTGTTCTGGGAGAATCAGCATTTTTTCTCTCATATCGGTATTGCTCGCTCGGCCGAGCGCGGTCCGTTTACGGCAGTGGAGCGCATGCAGATCGAGGAAATGTATCCGTATTTCCAAGCTGCTTTAATTCGGGTGAAGTCGATAGATCACCTCAAATTCGTCACTATTTTACTCTCTGAGGCTTTAGATCATCCATCGGACGGACTGGTGTTACTTGATTTCCGGCAAGCCGTGATCTTCCACAATGACGCTGCCGAGAAGGCGTGCCGCTTGTGGCGGAGCGGCCCGGATGCAGCGGCGAGAAAACGTCAGCGTGGCGAAATCTTCCGCTTACCGGATGACATGCAGTCGACCGCGAGCAGACTGATCCAGCAGTTTCTCGAAGCCGACACACAGACGACGGGTGACGGCTTGTTCGTCAAACACATGCGGCATCCAGACTTGATAGGACTTGCCGCCCGCATGCATGTGATTATGCCTCGGAAGCATTCTGCCGCCCCGTATGTGCGCATCGAGTTGAGTCGCGTGCTAGCGGGTAAGGAGTCGGTGCCGGTATTTAAATTGAGCCAAGCAGAGCAGCGGGTGGCCATGTTAGTCGCCACAGGTTTGCGCAATGAAGAGGTGGCCGCGCAACTTTCCTTGAGTGTGCACACCGTGCGCTCGCACCTTCGGCAAGTTTTTGAAAAGCTGGGAGTGAGTCACCGCGGGCAGCTTGCCGCGAAGTTCCCGGCGCTGCCGGAAAGGAAATCGAATTAGGTCAAAATCACCCGCATCAATGAAGTCCAATCGAATATCTTCAGTGGCCCGCCAACGCGCTGCAGGCGAAGATGATGCAGTGCCGCGTGACATGACGTGAATCGCCGTTTCGGTGGGTAGAAAATCGTTTGATTTTCAACTCCTCTTTCTTCCATGAATTGATGCTTTCATTTCTGAGACAGAGCTCCGGTGTTGTAGTATTTATCGATCACGAAATTTTTAAACCTCTACCTAGAATCGCTCATCCTGTCTGCCTCCGCTTGCAAACAGAACCGAGAAATCAAGGTTAGCACGTGGCCCGAATTTCGGAGTCTGCCTCAGTTCAAGAGACATAAGAATTGTCCGACAGCCTCTCTTTTGAGATGCAATGAATCACTGCCAGACTGTTTTTCGCACCTTCTCGTGAATTTGTAATTTTGCGGCTTTTATTCACAGAGCCGCACACGCCACCTGCGAGAGAGTGGGTTGATAAATATTAAAAATTCGTGTTGTCCGCAGTTTTTTAAATTTTGACTTGGCAAACCGGCATTAATCCATACCAATAGATCCAGATTAACGAATGCACCTTTCAAAAAAAGCTGAATACGCCCTGCGCGCCACCATCCACCTCGGCATTGCGACCGAAGTGGGACGCGCAACCATCTCCGGAGCGGAACTCGCTGAGGCGAATCGCCTACCGCTCAAGTTCGTCGAGCGTATCCTCCAGGAGCTGCGCGAAGCCGGACTCGTCGAAACCCACCGCGGCAAATTCGGAGGATACTCGCTCGCCAAGCCCGCTTCCGACATCGGCATTGGGCAGCTCGTCCGCCTGATGGATGGCCGCCTTGCCCCAATCTGCTGCGCCAGTGAAAACGCCTACCAGCCCTGCACTTGTCCCGACGAGGACCACTGCGGCCTGCGGATGATCATGATCGACGTCCGCAACGCCATCGCTGCCATCCTCGACCGCTACACCGTCGCTCAAGTCGTGGAAGTCACCCTGCGGAAAATGCGCCGCGACGGCATTGTCCCACCATTTTCCACCGCCGATATGCTCAGTGCTGCCGAGGCCGCTCCCCACCGCAAAGCCGATCCCGCTGACGGATTCCTCGCCGGCCTCTCACAACTCGCCACTCTCACTTCCGATGAACACGACCACCTCTGAAAGCTCCACACCCGACGGTCCAAAAACCGATTGGCTCGAAGTCGTTCGCCAGAACGTGGCCAATCTCCGCTTCGGCTCGGTCCAAATCACCGTTCATGACGGCCGCGTGACCCAGGTTGAAAGCATCGAGAAAACCCGCTTCGTCGCCTCCCGTGATGAAGCGGGCCCGAGCCATAAATAACTCTCCATAACGCTCCAAGAGACTGACCGGACCACCGGAGGAATCGAACAGCGCGTAATTATCCGCAGCGTCATACACGCATCGGACTGCGCACTGTCATCCTCCACCTCCAGTCGGTCTCTTTTTTGTGTCCAAAATTCTCCCACGCCCACCGCACTAACGGGGGTAATTAAACAACTGCAAAAGCTCACCGGAAAACCGGACGCGGACGCTCCGCAGACATCCATGAAAACAACACAATACTATCGAATCGCCATCCCACTGATATTCATCGCGAGCCTGCCCTTGCTCACAAGCGCGCAGGAAAAATCCACTGAATTTCTCGAGCCTGATACCTTCGACAAAATCTGGGATCACGCCTCTCTTTATAAGAATGATCTCAACCCCATACTCCAAGAATTCAAAATCCGCGGTCGCTATCAGGGACAATACTGGAACGTCGACACCGACCAAAGCAGTCAGAGCAACTGGGAAGACCGCCGTTCACGCTTCGGTTTCGACGCCAAACTCTTTCAGAAGAAAATCGAAATCCGCGCCGACTTCCAAAGCAAAGACCAATTCGCCGATTTCTACGACGGCCTTGTCGACGCCTACATCCGCTGGAAACCCAGATCGTCGTTTAGCATCACGGCTGGCAAAACCATGCCGTTGATCGGCCATTACGACTGGCTCGAATCCACCAACAGTCAGCCCACATTCGAGCGCTCGCAAATCTTCAACCAACTCGGCATCAACCGCGCCACCGCACTCACCGCAGAAGGGCTAAAAGATAAACTTTCCTGGCGCGCCGGGATTTACTCGAACGACACCCCATCCACCACCGGTGGCAGTGGATCTTTCGGCGACGGCGAGTTCGGCGATTTCAATGGCGGCTTCTCTTACACCCTAGGCGCAGGATATGACTTTAAGCATCTGTTGGATCTCGAAAAAGCCGACTTCCGCCTCGACTGGCTCCACAGCGACCGTGACACCGATGACTTAGTCCTCAATAAATATAGCAACATCATTTCTTCTACAGTTTGGATCAAGGAGGGCTATACTTCTGTTGTTTTCGAGGCCTACTACGCAAGCGGTGCGGACCACGTCACACCCGTCAAACAATCCAAATGGGACGGCAGCAACGTCTTCGGCTTCTTCATCCAGCCGACCTACGACATTATCCCCAAAAAGCTCCAGCTCGTCGGCCGCTATTCCTACGCCAACAGCGAGGGTCCAGAAGGCGTCATCGGGCAACCACGCTACGAACGCAAGGTCGCATCCAACAAAGGAGTCGGTGACGTCTATCATTCGCTCTACGGCGGGGCACAATATTTTATCTATGGTGACAAGCTCAAGCTAATGGGCGGAGCAGAATGGGCAACCATAGCAAATGACAAGGGTGACTCCTACGACGGGTTCACCTTGCTGACGGGCATCCGTTTTTCGTTTTAATTACAAATCCGCATTCAATTATTTCTATTAATACACTATGAAAACATTCAAATTAATCACGCTTTTATCATCTCTGCTCGCCAGCAGCGTCTTCGCAGACGAACTACTCAACGTCTCCTACGATCCCACCCGGGAATTCTACCAAGAGATTAACTCAGCATTCGCCAAACAATGGAAACAACAAACCGGTCAATCTCTCACCGTCAAACAATCCCATGGAGGCTCTGGTAAGCAGGCGCGCTCGGTCATCGACGGGCTCAGCGCCGACGTCGTCACCCTCGCCCTCTCCGGCGATATCGACTCCATCGCCCAGCAAGCCAATCTTATACCTCAAGACTGGCAGACCAAACTACCAGATAATAGCTCGCCATACACCTCCACCATCGTCTTCGTGGTGCGGAAGGGAAATCCGAAGGGCATCAAAGATTGGGATGATCTCGTTAGAACGGGCATCAAGGTGATCACCCCCAACCCGAAGACCTCGGGCGGCGCGCGCTGGAACTACCTCGCCGCTTGGGCCTACGCCCAACGCAAATTCAACGGCGACGAGGCGAAGGTGAAACAATTCATCGGCGCACTCTTGAAGAACGTGCCCGTCTTGGACACCGGCGCCCGCGGCTCCACCACCACCTTCGCCCAGCGCGGTATAGGCGACATTTTCCTATCATGGGAAAACGAAGCGCACCTGATCGAAAAAGAATTCCCCGGTAAGACCCAGATCATCATTCCTTCAATTAGTATACTCGCCGAGCCACCAGTCGCAGTTGTGGAAAAAAATGCGAAAAAACACGGCACCGAAAAGCTGGCGACGGCTTACCTCAACTATCTCTACAGCCCCGAAGCCCAAGACATCGCCGGTAAGAACTTCTACCGACCGCGGGATGCCAAGGCTCTAGCAAAATGGTCGAAAAACTTCCCCGCGATCAATCTCGTCACCATCGACAAAGACTTCGGCGGCTGGACCAAAGCACAGAAGACCCACTTCGATGACGGCGGCACCTTCGACCAAGTTTACGGTAACCGCTAAACCAACGACTGTATGTCCACACGACGTGTCATCCCCGGATTTGGGCTTTCGATGGGATTCTCCATCACCTATCTGAGCCTGATCATTCTCATCCCGCTGGCAGCTTTGTTTCTCAAAGCCGCAAAGCTGGGCCCCGCCGAGTGGTGGTCCATTCTAACCTCTCCACGGATGATTGCCGCCGCCAAACTTACCTTCGGTGCAAGCGCGGCGGCGGCTTCAGTCAGCACCGTCTTCGGCCTGCTTGTCACTTGGGTGCTGGTCCGCTACCGCTTTCCGGGCCGCAGGCTGTTGGATGCGATGGTGGACCTTCCCTTCGCACTGCCGACCGCCGTCGCTGGCATCACCCTCACCGCAATTTACGCGCCTAACGGCTGGCTGGGAGAAACTTTGGCGAAGTGGGGCATTGAGGGAGCATATAGCCCTCTCGGCGTTTTCATCGCGCTAACGTTCATCGGTTTTCCCTTCGTCGTCCGCACCTTGCAGCCGGTGATGGAAGACTTCGGCAGCGAGTGCGAAGAAGCCGCCGCCACTCTTGGCGCAGGCCGGTGGATCATCTTCTGGCGGGTGATTTTCCCGATGTTCATTCCAGCACTGATCACCGGCTTCACTCTGGCCTTCGCGCGAGCTATAGGTGAATACGGGTCGGTTATTTTCATATCGGGAAACCTGCCAATGAAAACCGAAATTCTACCGCTGCTCATCGTCTCGCAGTTGGAGCAATTCAAATACGAAGCCGCTGCTGTCATCGCTGCTGGCATGCTCATCGTCTCCTTCGTGCTGCTATTTCTAATCAACCTACTCCAGCGCCGTCTCAACTGGCAGAACCGCTAACTTCTCATGTCCCGCTCCTCCATCACTACCGAATCCGCGCCCATCCGCCTGCTCCTCATTGGCTCTGCCGTCGCGTTTCTATCATTATTCCTACTGCTGCCGCTTGCAGCCGTTTTCGTCGAAGCCTTCCGCAAGGGCTGGGAAGTTTTCCTCGCTTCGCTGCATGAGGAGGCTGCGCTTGACGCGATTAAACTAACCTTGTTAGCCGCTGGAATATCCGTGCCGCTCAATACACTTTTCGGAGTCTCTGCAGCTTGGCTAGTCACGAAATTCAAATTCCGCGGCCGCTCACTGTTGGTCTCGCTGATTGATTTACCCTTCGCAGTCTCCCCCGTTATTGCCGGTCTCGTATGGGTTCTGCTATTTGGCGCGAAAGGTTGGTTCGGCCCATGGCTGGCGGAGCACGATATCAAGATTATCTTCGCGCTGCCGGGCATTGTCATCGCCACCGTGTTTGTGACCTTTCCCTTTGTCGCACGGGAACTCATTCCACTGATGGAAACGCAAGGCAGCGACCAAGAGGAAGCTGCCGTCACGCTCGGCGCGAACGGCTGGCACATCTTCTTCCGCGTCACGTTGCCTAACATCAAGTGGGGCCTGCTCTACGGCGTGCTGCTATGCAATGCCCGCGCCATGGGCGAGTTCGGCGCAGTCTCCGTGGTATCCGGCCACATCAGCGGTGAAACCAACACCCTACCGCTTCACGTCGAGGTCCTTTATAACGAATACCAGTTCAGCGCCGCTTTTGCTTGCGCCACCCTGCTAGCCTTTCTCGCGCTCATCACCCTCGGCTTGAAGAGTGCCGTTGAGCACTTCACTGGCCACTCCTCTCAGAACAAACACTAACCATGTCTATTTCCATCCAATCTATCAGCAAATCCTTTGGAGCTTACACCGCCCTCGAAGACATCTCGCTCGAAGTGCCGGACGGCTCGCTCACCGCGCTTGTCGGACCATCCGGCTCCGGCAAAACCACACTCCTGCGCATCGTCGCCGGCCTTGATTTCGCCGATCCCGGCCCCGGAAAAATCGCTTTCCACGGCGAGGATGTCATCGACATCCCAGCCGCCAAACGCGGTGTCGGCTTTGTTTTCCAGCACTACGCCTTGTTCCGCCACATGACCGTCGCCCAAAATATCGCCTTCGGCCTCAGCGTGTTGCCACGCGCCACCCGCCTCAAAAAGCCCGAGATCCATGACCGCGTTAAAGAACTCCTCAAGCTTGTGAAACTCGAAGGACTCGACCTTCGGCGCCCGCACGAGCTTTCTGGCGGTCAGCGCCAACGCGTCGCGCTTGCCCGCGCGCTCGCCATAAGGCCCAAGGTTCTGCTGTTGGACGAACCCTTCGGCGCACTCGACGCCCAAGTCCGCAAAGACCTCCGCCGCTGGCTCCGCGTATTCCACGATGAAATCGGCCTGACCACCCTCTTCGTCACCCACGACCAAGAGGAAGCACTGGAACTCTCCGACCAAGTCGTAGTCATGCGCAACGCTCGCATCGAACAAGTCGGCAAACCACAAGCCGTCTATGACCACCCTCGCAGCCCATTCGTTTACGAATTCCTCGGCAACGTTAATAAACTGCATATAGGTAAAGACGTCCGCTACGTGCGCCCCCACGAAATTGAAGTCCTATTTGCCGCGGAGTTCGACCCCGCCACTGATTCACTCGCCCGCGTTCACCACCTCTTCTCCGCCGGCCCCATCGCTACCCTCACCGTGAAACTTGGCGACGGCCAATTTCTCGATATCGAACTCTCCCGCCGCCATCTCGCAGAGCTTAGCCTAAGCGTAGGCGATGAAGTGGCCGTCCGCCCACCAAGGGCTGCGCCGCGCAGCTGACACTCGCCCCGTGGCTAACAGCTAGCGGGACGCTTTGCCACTCAGGCAGAGACAGCCTTCCGAGCTGTCCCCTGCCCTCCATTGGCTGCCTTCGGCTCAGTGGCCGAAGGAACCGTGGATGACGATTCCACCACGGCTACCGCAGGATGGCTCGCGGTAGCTGGGCTGATGGTGCGGCGCTGAGTAGTATGATGGCTGCGGGCAGGGCGCTTGATAGCGAACGCGCGGGCGATAAGACTGGCGGACCGGGCGTTCCCCCCAGATCGGATTCCCACAGCGGTCGTAGCCGATGAAATAGCGCTCCATGTAAATCGGAGTTCCACATGAGCGATGACCGCTGACGTAAACACGACTGGAGTGCCCCGAACGTGAGCGGGCGTCAGCTTGAGTTGCGGTTCCGAGCAGGGCGAAGGCCGCAATGGCGAGGGTGGTGGCGATGGTTTTCACGAGTGGTTGTATTTTTTAATAACGCCTATTTCGACGAACCACCTCAGCAATTATTCAGGGTGAAATCACAAAATTTTCACAATCGACAGCGCGGTATGACCTTAATGCACGACTCCCGATCCGGCATACAAGTGAATGATCAGGTCGTTTCCAGTGAGATGTGGCATGGCGGCGCTTTCAGGCTTGGTCTATGCCATGGCCTATCCGTCGCTCGGTTGGCGATGGTTGGCGATGGTTGGTGATTCCCAGTCTTGTGGGCCTGTTGCTGGCGTTGCGCGGACAAAACGGGACTCGGGCGCGCACTATCGGATTTATTCACGGTATGACGGCTTATACACTGAGCTTATCGTGGTTGTTTCAGATTTTCGGAGGTCTGGTCGTAGCACTGTGGTGCGTGCTTGCCGCGTTCACCGCGCTGTTTGCAGAAATGCAAAGTCGTGCAAGCCGAAGTGGGTTGGTCGGTTGGAAACTCGCCGTTTTCACAGCACTAAACTGGTGCGGCTGGAAGTTCATTCGGGCGGAGTTGTTTCCTCTCAAATTTCCTTGGATGACGGCGGGACTCGCGCTTGGCCCGAATGCGCTGTTACCATGGATTGGCGTTTACGGGGTTAGCTTGCTCGTTCTCCTCGCAGCTGTGCTTATCGC
>JANMYL010000111.1:0-16825 GCA_031382045.1 Akkermansiaceae bacterium
CCGCGCCAGCATCGCCAATGCCATGCGCCTGCTCGGTCTACACCTCGATGTGCAAATGCTCGTCGCCCAAGCTCGCCTCACCGTCGGCCACGCTAAAGCCATTCTCGCCATCAAAGACCACGACACCCAGCTCCTCGCCGCCGACCAAATCATCCGCCGCCAGCTCACCGTCCGCGCCACCGAGAAGCTCGCCCAATCCCTCCTCAACGGCGATTCCAGCGACCCCGGTGAGTTGAAAAAAGCCCCCGCCGCCCGCGAAGTGGACATCCACGTCCGCGCCATCACCAACCGTCTCCGCGCGCACCTCGCCACCCACGTCGCCATTCAGCATTCCTCGAAAAAGGGCAAAATTGAAATCGAGTATTACGGCGACGACGACCTGCAACGCCTCATCGAGCTACTCGGCTTGCCAGGCGGCGATTGATTCACGGACCGCGAATCCAGAGCCTGCAATAGCACGCATTGGAACGAATGCGAAACGCTGGCCCAGCCTTGTTGGCGGATGAAGGCCTGCGGGTCCTTGGCGATGAGTTTCAGCAGCTCGATGTCTCTGCAGTAGCCTCTTCCTTTTCAGCTCTTAAGCCTTTGAGTTTTTCAGCATTTACCACCTCTGCTTCTTCCAAAGCTGCCTGAGCCGCGCGGTCTCGTCGTCGTTGAGTTCCCGTTTCCCCTTGTGCGCGGAGGCGGTGGCAAACTGCCGGATTTTGTCTCGCTTGACGGATCTCTGGTTTGCAACGAAGTACACCTAAATTGAAGGTAACCCATCTCATCCCACCTGCCATCGCGCTGGTCGCCGTCTGTGTTTGGAATATGTCGGAGCTACGCAACCGCTCCGCCATGGATCAGCAGATCTCCGCCTTGCAGGGTGAAATAGGCACCGCCTCCAGCGCTACTGCTGCTACCACCACCTCCGCTGCTGCCGAGAATTTCTCGTCCCGTCCGCGGCCTGCCCAGGCGAGTGTGCAAATCGCACCCACCACCGCCGTGGCTGAGATCGACTGGAAGACCATCCTCGGCCTCATGGACGACTCCCTCCCCAACAATATGGCCCGGATGCTGGCGTTGGCGGAGTTCCATCAAAAGTTAGGAACCATTTCCCGCACGGAATTGCTCACCGCGTTAGATAATCTCGACAACTTCGAGCTCTCGCCCGAAGTCCGCCTCAAGCTCGAGTCCGCCATCCTCGATCCGCTGATCTTGAAGGACCCCGAGTATGCTCTGTCTCGCTTCGCCGACCGCATCGACAGCGACCCGGACGGCATCGGCCGGCAGCTCGGCGCGGCCCTCCGAGAGTGGGTAAAAAAAGATCCAACAGCCGCGTCTGACTGGCTCGACCGCCAAATCGCTGAGGGGAAATTCTTGAGCAAAACGCTCGATGGTAAAAGTAAGATCCAGGGCCGATATGAGGCCTTCTTGATGGAGGGGCTGATGGGCGAAGACCCTGCCGCTGCGGCTCGGCGCTTGGCGGGGGTCCCGGAAGACCAGCGCCTCGAGTCCCTCGGGCAGCTCTCGTTTAAAGACCTAGGTGAGCCTGAGCAGCAGGTCTATATCGACCTCGTGCGGAGACTCGTCCCTGAGGCCGAGCGGCAAGGCAACTTCGCCTACATCGGGGAGCAACTCGCCTTCAGCGGCGGCTACGACAAGGTCTCCGCTTTCCTAGATGCTGCGAAAGCCACCCCCACTGAGCGTGCTGCTGCCGCCGCACAAGCGGTCTATTCTCGGCTAAGTTATAGCGCCCAGATCCGAGATATTTCCCCACAGGATCTCGCCGAAATCGAATCTTGGCTCGGCACCCAAGCCCCGCAGAGCGTCGGAAAAATCCTTGGTAAAGCACTCGCAGAAGCGGCGCAAATCGGCGGCAAGTTCAGCTACGAAGACGCATCCAAGTTCATTCTCATAGATCAGAAAACTCACGGTACGGATGACGGGTTGGTGGCCTTTCTCAAAAGCTACTCAGCCCGCTCCAATCTCGAACAAGCCGCCGACTTGATTGAGCGAGTTTCAGACCCAGCACAGCGTGAAATTTTCCGGCAATCCCTCAAGTGACCTCACCATGAAATTCTCCCTCATCGCCACGTTCCTCATTCTCGCCATCGGCGGGATCTATGGCCTCATGAATCGCCGTGAAACCACCGCGCGGCTCGACCTCAAGCAACAGTTAGATGGCCGGACCCGCCAGCTTGGGATCACCCCGACAGACCCGCGCCGCCCGCGGCCCTTGAGAGAGGTCACTACCGATGCATTCCGCATATTTGCCAGCGACTTCACCGCTTTTGGTGCGGAGGTGGAGCAGAGCTTTAGGTCCGCTGCGAAGACGGATCCCGCCCATATCCGCCGCCTCATGGAGATCAAGGGCCACCTTGTTTCGCTGGATGCGGCGCAGCTCAAATCCCTCATCGACATTCTCAGGGCGGAAAAAAAGCTTACCGCTGAGACCCGTGGCAATTTGGTTACTGTCGCCATGTCACTCCTTGCGGAAGAGCGCCCCAGCAATGCACTTAGTCTCTACATCGGGTCCTTGGATTTATTAGAAAATAACATGATGGCCCAGCAAGTCGCTCACTCAGCACTGCGCGAATGGGCCGCACTGGACCCAACGGCGGCCCTCGCTTGGGCGAAAAATAATGGCCAGAAACTCCCAGACGGCATGATGGATGAGCTCAATAATTGCGTCATTGTCGGCATCGCAGAGGCGGATCCCAAGCTCGCTTTCAAGCTCCTCGGAGAAACCGACCCGGAGGATGCTGCCGCCTCCATAAAATCCTTCATTGTTGCCTCCAAGACCCCCTCGCAGCGGACCGCAGTCCTCGCTGCCCTGCGCGAACACCTCGCCAAGCTGCCAGCCGGCGCAGAGCGGGATGGACTACTCCATCAATCGCTCGAAACCATGGGACAAAGTTTAAGAAATGAAACCTTCGCCTCCGCCAGCTCTTGGCTGGATGCCGCGAAACTCAGCCCCGCGGAATCCGTGCAGATTGCCGCTGGGCTTTCGTATTTCTACACCAAGGAAGACACCGGCCTCTGGATCGACTGGATGGCGCAGACCTTACCTAAGGGCACCTCCGCGAAGTATGTCAATACGCTCGTCGGCCGGTGGACCCAGCAAGATTACCTCGCCGCTGGCAAATGGCTCACCGCCACACCCGCCGGTGAGACCAAGGACGCCGCCGTCCAGACGTATGCCAAAACCGTCGCCAAGTACGAACCCCAAACAGCCGTGCAATGGGCGCTCACCCTCCCAGCCGGCCCCCAGCGCCAAAGCACGATGGAGTCGATCTATCGGAATTGGCCGCCCGCACAAAAAGATGCCGCCGTGGAATTTGCCAACCAATACGGCATCGATCCCACCCTCAAACCCTGAACACAAGGCGCACTGGCGCACTGGCGCGTCCTGCGAGCCACCGACGCAGCCGCCCGCGAAGCGCTTCTTTCGGGTGACGGCGCTCCCGCGATGACAGGGGCATGGACTGCGGTGGCAGAGCGAAGCGCCGACACCGCTTTGGATTCTTCGTGAGCCGACGCCGATACACACTGAAACATCCAAGGCGGTGTGGCACTTCGCTTCCCACCGCAGTCCATCGGACTCGCATCACTTGACGCCCTACCCGTCACGGGTTAGCAAACACCATCAAACGACGTTCTTTCAGCCTTCTCCTCGCCCGGCGGTATCTCAATCCCCGCCGCTCCGTCTTGTCCTCATTCAGTCTCATCTCGCTGCTCGGCGTGATGCTCGGCGTCCTCGTCCTTGTCGTCGTCATGGCCGTTTACTCCGGCTTGGAGCGCAACGTGAAAGAGCGCCTCCTTGGCTTCACACCGCACGTCTTACTGAGCCAAATCGGCAATTCTCCCGATGGCCAGATGACTGATTGGGAAGCCGCCGCCACAAAAGCGAGGACGCTTCCTCACGTCCAATCCGCCACCGCCTACGTCTCAGACAACGTCATCGTCGATGTCCAATCCTGGCAACGCCCGGTCTTGTTCCGGGGCATCGATACCACGGACCCCGCGCAAGTCTCGGGCATTGCCAAGATGCTCGACCTCGAAAAGCATCCCTCTTCCACCGCCGATCTCGGAATCGACGACCGTGTGATCATCTCCTCGATCCTTGCCGAGCAACTCCAGCTGAGCGTGGGCGACAAGCTGCGGCTCTACTCCACCCGGAATTTCGAGTCTGTCATGCGCGCTTACAAAGCCACCGAAAACCCACCCGTGCGCGACGCCTTCGCAGAGATTTGGAAAACCAAGACCACAGCCCTCGCCACTGCATGGAAGTCCGAAGGTGCGCAATTCACACTCCCGTTCACCACCTACCGCGAAATTTACGCGGCCTTTGAAACCATCCTCGCCGAAGACATCCGCAGACCCGAACAGGAACTGCTCGCAGCTCTCCTCGTCGCCATGGATTCCTCAGAAAAGGACGATGCCGTCCAAGTCTTCCGCTTCACCGCCGTGGCCAAGGCTGAAATCGAAAAATCAATCACCGAACTCAACGCCACCGACGCCAGCAAGATGGACGGCGAGACGCTCAAAGGCCTCAAAAGCATCGTCCTGCCAAAAGAAGCCAAAGTAATCGGCGTCTATCAAGCCTCACAAATGGCCGTGACACCCGACCTTTTTGTCCCGCTCCCTCTCGCCCAAGACCTCGCCGGACTCGGCCAAGCCGTCCAAGGCATCGCACTGCGTCTCGACGATCCCTACAACGCAGAAATCTTCGCCGCCGAGGCCCGCCAGACGCTCGGGCCCGACTGGTCACTCCTCACATGGGGCCAACAATACCAAGCCTTTTTCTCCCTCATCGAGCAGCAGCGCGGCATGATGTATTTCATGCTTTCCTTCATCATCCTCATCTCCGCCTTCTCGATGATGGCCGTCATGTTCACCGTCACCATCCAGAAACGGCGCGAAATCGGGGTCATGAAAGCCCTCGGTGCCACACCCGGCCAGATTGTTCGAGTCTTCCTCTATCAAGGCATGATCCTCGGCACCCTCGGTGCCATTCTCGGCATCGGGCTCGGCCGCGTGGTCATCCATTTCCGCGGAGAAATTCAAGGCATCCTCCGGGGCATTGGCTTCGATCCGTTCGCCGCCTCCTTCACTGGCTTCACTATTTTACCCGCCCATAATAACTCACTGGAGCAAGCCCTCTTCGCCCTCATGGCCTTTATACTCTGTTCGCTTGCAGCTCTCGTCCCCGCCTTCTTCGCCGCCCGCAGCGACGCGGCCAAATCCCTGCGGAACCTTTAACTCATGGACATCTGGATCATCCTCGACGGCGAAAAAGCCGGCCCCATTCACGATTTTGAAATCCGCCGTAAAATAGAAACCCGCGAGCTTCCCGCCACCACGCCCGCTTGGCACGAAGGGCTCGATGCCTGGAAACCTCTCATCGAAATCGACCTCTTCACCCGCGAATTCGAAATCGCGGTCATTCCACCACCCGCCGATAAGCTCCCGCCGCCACTGCCCAAAAAAACCGCCTATATCAGGCGCTTCTGGGCACGCTGGTTCGATCTATACCTCTACACCGGCCTCTGGTGGTTCGCCATGTGGGCCGCCGGTCAAGACATCAAAGCAGCCCTTCTAAATCCATGGCTCATGTTCTTCCATTGCGTGCCGTGGTTCGCCCTGGAAGCCTTACTCATCCACAAATTCCGCACCACTCCGGGTAAATGGCTACTCGGCCTCCAAGTCATCAACAACGACAGCTCGCAGCTGGATCTCGCCGCCTCCATCCGCCGCTCACTGCGCGTCATGTTCAGCGGCGTCGGCTTCGGCTGGGGCCTGCTCGCCGTTTTTTGCCAAGCCCTCAGCCTCTTCACCGCCAAACGCCTCGGAACTCCCCTCTGGGACCTGCGCGGCGGCCACCAAGTGGTCATCAACTCGCTGTGCCCGGTTCGCATCGTCGTGCTCATCTGCCTATTTGCCGGAGCGCTCCAGCTACAAATGATCGTCGTTTCACCCTACCTATTTGAAATGGCCGGAAAATCATTTCCCTCAATCAAAGAGCAATACGAGAAAAACCCACCATGGCATCTGCCGGAGCGGTCTAAGAAACCCTAACCGCATCCCAACCCGCAAGCGTCATTAAATTATCGATTTTTTCTAAAATCAGCTTGCCAACCCCGCTGCCCGCTTTTATTCGTCCCGCCCCGCGAGAGCGGAAATGAAGGCGAGGATAGCTCAGTTGGTAGAGCAGTTGGCTTTTAATCAATTGGTCCTGGGTTCGAGTCCCAGTCCTCGTACTTCCATTTTTTCTGGCAACCCACCGGACATTGACCCTCAGCAGTGGGTGTTCAAAATATAGTGGAAATACGCCGCCCTTGAGTTCCAAGGTGTATGGGAAGCTGATGTAAACATTGTTACTGTATTCACAGGGATCCACACCAAGTCCGCATCGGCTTCTGCCAGCTTTCCGCCACGTGTGAGTGGTTTACCGGACTCAGCGCCATCGCCACCGAGGCCACCCAGCGGACGCGGCGTTTCATCTCTCGCATTGCGTGTCTGAACCTATAAATAGGCTTCCTGGTTCGACTTCATTGCCCGCCTGAAGCAAGTCAGAAACGAAATCTATCCGTAGTTTTCCACACCGATCATTTTGGCTACTTATTTTTTAGCCCCTAGGATGAATCCGATTAGGCCTTGCACCGTGCAATGGGATTCCACGGGATGCCGCAGGGGAAGCTCCCCATGGAGGCGGTAAACATTGCGACGGCCTATCCGTTCACGTTCAAGCACCCCGCCAGCCTCCAATTCTGAGATGATTTTCTGGACCGCACGTTCCGTGATTCCAACCGCCGTTACCACATCTCGCAGGCGCATCTCCGGGTCCGCCGCAAGACACAATAGAACGTGGGCGTGGTTGGTGAAAAACGACCAAGTCGAAGCTTCAGCACGGACAAGAATTTTTTTTTCCATTTCGGTATTGACGAATGAATGATGTATTGGAATACACGAATTGCAGTTCGTGCATTTGATTTCATAAGATTCAACTCCAAAACTCGCCGCCAAGCAAGTCCCACTCACTACCACAGCCCCTAATGGAAATCTTCCAAGCCTTATCCACCAGTCTTCTTTCGCCGATGGTTCTCGCCTTCGCTCTTGGTTTATTTGCCACTTGGGTGAAAAGCGACCTCAAGTTCCCCGATGAACTCTACACTGCACTGACGATCTATCTATTGTTCGCGATCGGTCTGAAAGGTGGGATGAAACTGGATGGCATGAGTCTGAGTGTGGTCGGTAAACCACTATTGGCAGCGATCTCACTGAGTGCGGTGATTCCGATTTGGTGCTTTTTTTTGCTAAAAAAACTAGTCCGTCTGAATGCAGTCAACGCCGGTGCGATCGCCGCGCACTATGGATCAGTCTCGGCAGTGACATTTAGTGCAGTGTTGGCATTTCTCGAAATCCAAAAAATTCCCGTCGAAGGCTACCTGCCAGCCTTGCTTGCCGTCATGGAAGCACCCGCGATTATTGTTGCGGTCTTCCTCGCTATGAGAAGTTGCAAAAATCAAGACTCACAACCCAGCGACATCAAAAAGCTGCTCCATGATCTGCTCACCGGAAAAGGGATCCTGCTTTTGCTGGGTGGGCTGGCGATCGGCCTGCTGTGCGGCAAAAAAGGCTTTGAGCAAGTGGCACCATTATTTGATGCGCCATTCACAGGGCTGCTCACCCTGTTTTTACTGGAAGTCGGACTCGTCACTGGTCGGCGACTGCAAGATTTAAAATCGGTCGGCTGGAGACTGGTTGCCTTTGCGTTGATGATGCCGCTGCTCCACGGGCTGCTAGGCGCAGTCTTGGGTAAATACTGCGGTCTAGGCATCGGCGGCACCACTGTGTTAGCCACTCTGGCCGCGAGTGCCTCGTATATTGCAGCACCCGCTGCGGTGCGCATCGCCCTACCACAAGCAAGTCCCGCCCTCTATTTCACCTCGTCACTTGCGATTACTTTCCCATTCAACATCGTCCTCGGAATTCCTATCTACCACGCCTTCGCCAAATTTCTATTTGCCCTCGGGTAGCTTTAGATCGGTGAGGAAATTCAGCACTCGCGGGCAAGCACGGTAACAAAATTTTCGGAATTTTGATTCTAGCGGGAACCTTCCCACGAAAATCACCGCGCCTCCCGGAGATCCACTGGACATGCGCAGCGCATCTTTCATGCTTTCACACATGCCTTCCGTCCATGTCGATCTCGCCGAACGCGCCTACTCGGTTCTCGTTGAACCCGGCCTCCTGAGCCGCGCCGGTGAAATTCTCAAAAGCGCTGGCATCACCGATTTGCGCGCCGCGATCATCAGTGATGACACAGTGGCACGATTTCACGCCAGTGCCCTCATGGACTCGCTGGAAGCCGCCGGATTCCGCCCCACACTGCACACAGTCGCTGCTGGCGAAGCCTCGAAATCAATGCACCACGCAGAAACCCTTTGCCGCGAAATGATCCGAGTCGGACATGACCGCAAATCGTTCGTCGTCGCCCTCGGCGGCGGCGTGGTAGGTGATCTGGCAGGTTTCGTGGCCGCCATTTTCTTCCGCGGCATCCCCTTTGTGCAGGTGCCCACCACCATCGTCGCGCAGGTCGATTCTTCGGTCGGCGGCAAGACCGGGGTGAACGTGGGCGAGGGAAAAAACCTGCTAGGAGCCTTCCATCAACCACGGCTCGTCATCATCGATCCTGAAACTCTGCGCACCTTGCCCGACCGCGAGTTCCGCGAAGGCTTCGCTGAGGCCATCAAACACGCCGCCATCCGCGACGCTTCGATGCTAGACGACCTCACCGCCTTCGATCCTTCCGGCCGCGAAGTCCCGGCAAATCTCATCGCCCGCAACATCGCCATCAAGGCCCGCATCGTGGAAGCCGACGAATACGAGACCAAGGATATCCGCGCTTTACTCAATTTCGGTCACACAATCGGCCACGGTATCGAGGCGGCGGTGCCCTACGGCGAGATGCTGCACGGCGAGGCAATTTCCCTCGGCATCCGCGCCGCTTTGTTCCTATCAGAGCGCCACGCCGGCCTTTCCTCGGAGGAAAGCGCGAAGATTATCAGTCTGTTGGAAAAGTATCACCTGCCGCTGCTACTGCCGCCGCACATCACCACAGACAAAGTGATGGAAAAACTCGCGCGCGATAAAAAATTCTCCGCTGGTGCAATCCACTTCGTAGTGCTCAGCGCACTCGGCAGCGCCAAAGTCATCAACAATGTCACCGCCGACGACCTACGCGAGGCGATCGATGAATTACGCTGACTCCTTCACCACACTAACCGTTTCACCATCCGCGAACTTCGTGCGCATGAGATCCCCAGGCTTGAGCTTGGTGGCGGAGGTAACGATTTTCCCCTCCGCCCCCAGAGTGATGGAAAAACCGCGCTGGAAGGCGGACTCCGGACCCAGCGTGCGCAGCAAGCCGCGCAGACGAGCCAGCCGGTCCGCGCGCTGATCGAGCTTACCCATGCCGGCTCGCACGAAGCGCTCATGCAAGCGAGCCACCGTATCCAAGCGCCGCTCGAGCACCCGGGCTGGATGGCAAGCGCGGTGCCTGATGCCCGCGTCATGCACGCGCCGAGCAAGCGACTCTAACGCTGTCCGCGCTGCTTGAGAAAATTGGTTGCGAGCAGAGTCGAGCCGCATGACCGACTCACGCAGCAGCTTCTCGCCATCGCGCTGAAGCACACCGCGTTTCAGCGCGTCCACCGTGAGTTGAGAGTGTGTCAACCGCTCACGAGTGACTCGCGCCATTCGTCTGCGAATTTGCGTGAGCCTTACTAATAAATCAGCGCCATCAGGCACCGCCAACTCAGCAGCGGCGCTTGGCGTCGGTGCCCGCAAGTCCGCCACGAAGTCCGCAATGGTGAAATCAATTTCATGACCGACGGCCGAAATGATAGGAATCGGGCAGGCAGCAATCGCACGCGCCACGACCTCTTCGTTGAAATTCCAAAGATCCTCGATGGAGCCACCACCGCGGCCGACGATGAGAACCTCGCAACGCGGATAACCGAATTTCTCCGGCTCACCCATCTTCGCGATCGCTTGGGCAATTTCCATCTCAGCTCCCCTGCCCTGCACTCGCACCGGGAAGAGCACCGGCTGCACCCAAGGTGCGCGGCGCGCGAGCACGTTGAGCATATCCTGCAGTGCCGCCCCGGTGCCGGACGTGATTAGCCCGATAGTCCTAGGAAATGGCGGAATCGGCTTTTTTCGATCCGCGTCGAATAACCCCTCCGCATGCAATTTTCGCTTCAGCGCCTCAAACTTCGCCTGCAGATCACCAGCTCCCGCCAGTTCCGCTTTCTGCACGATGATCTGCAACTGCCCGCGCGCTTCATACACACTCGCTTCGGCGAAAACTCGCACCTTCGCCCCGTCCTCCAAGGCCTCTGCACCCGGCCGCTTGCGCGCGCCAAACATCGCGCAAGAAATCTGCGCGCCCGCGTCCTTCAACGAGAAATACCAATGGCCACTGGCCTGCTTGCGCAAATTTGACACCTCGCCCTCCACCCATGTCTCGCCAATCTGCACTTCCAACAAATTCTTCATCCGCCGCAGCAACTGGGTCACAGAAAGCGCTTTTTCCTCTGACGTCTTAGGTTTCGAAAACAAATCCACGCCGCAATCTGGCAAACATGGTGGATTTTTCGAGCGGGAAAATCTGGACGCGTGTTTTATAACCAGCCAACCAACTAACAGCATCTCGCTCCCAAAACCGCGTATGCTATTTTGCGCCAGAAATAAGGAAGTAGAACAAAATCGAACACCGAGCATTCTTACTTCTCAGTCCCAGTTGACGGGAATGCGCCCTTGCAAAACGCCAGATCACCGCCAACTTGATGATTAATCATCTCTAGGGCATAGAATATGCTGTTGCACTTGGTAGAGCGCTTTCTTAAATTCTGCGCTTCGCTTCCATTTGTTCACGCATGAAACCTTCCCTAATTTTCGCTACCGCCGCCTCGCTTGTCAGCCTGCTCTCGCTACCGAGTTGCAAATCCGGTGTCAGTGATACCATCAAAGTTGGCGAATTCGCCTCACTCACCGGGAAGGAAGCAACATTCGGCATCTCAGCGCATGAAGGAACGCTTCTTGCCATCGAGCAAGTCAACGCGGCAGGTGGCGTGCTAGGGAAGAAAATCGAGCTGCTCACCGAGGATGACCAGACGAAGGCTGGCGAACCCGCTAACGCGGTAAACAAGCTGATTTCAAAGGACGGCGTGGTTGCAATCCTCGGTGAAGTGGCTTCCAGCCGCTCGCTCGAAGCCGCGCCGATCTGTCAGCAAAACAAGATCCCCATGATCTCACCAGCTTCCACCAACCCGACGGTAACCCAGGAAGGCGACTACATTTTCCGCGTCTGCTTCAACGACAAGTTCCAAGGCGGCGCGCTCGCCAACTTCGCCAGCGGCACTCTGAAAGCGAAAAAAGTAGCGATCCTCACCGACGTCAAGAGCGACTACAGCAAAGGTCTAGCCAAGAGCTTCAAAGACAAATTCGGCACCAGCGGCGGCACCTTAGGCATCGAACTCGACTTCAATGGCGGCGACAAGGATTTCAAGGGCCAGCTCACCGCTATCAAGAGCGACGCACCAGACGCAATATTTCTACCGGGATACTACAACGACGTCGCACTCATCTGCATCCAAGCCAAGCAACTCGGCATGAACATCCCGATCTTCGGCGGCGACGGCTGGGAAAGCGAAAGTCTGCTAACCATCGGAAAAGACGCCATGGAAGGCCACTACTTCTCGACCCATTGCTCGATCGAACAACCGACACCGGAAATGACGGCATTCGTCGCCGCCTACAAAAATCGCTTCAATGGTAAGTCTCCCGATGCGATGGCCGTCCTCGGCTACGACTCCGCGATGGTCCTCGCCGATGCGATCAAGCGCGCTAACACCACCGAGTCCGCCGCCCTGCGGGACGCGATCGCCGCCACCAAGGATTTCTCCGGAGCCAGCGGCAAGTTCTCACTCAATGCCGACCGCGACGCGGTGAAAGCACTCGTTTTCATCCAGATCAAAGGCGGCAAGTTCACCTACAACGCAACGGTGAATCCTTAAAATTACGATTAGCTGGCATCTCATTTTTACGTAACTTTTAACCGACAATCGCTCTTGGATTGGTTTCTCCAGCAGACAATTAACGGGCTAGGACTGGGAGCGATTTACGCGCTCATCGCGTTAGGCTACACGATGGTTTACGGCGTGCTGCGCTTCATCAACTTCGCCCACAGCGATGTGCTGATGCTTGGCGCATTCACCGCGTTTTACGTCGCGCCGAAGATCCAGAAACTGCTCGGCTCGCAGTCAGCGTTCGGTTGTATCATGGTCTTCATCGTCGCAGCAGCGCTTTGCGCCTGCCTTGGTATGCTGATTGAAAAACTGGCTTACCGACCTCTGAGAAACCGGCCCAAGCTCACCGTATTGATCACTGCCATCGGTGTCTCGCTGCTCATCGAGTTCACCGCGCAGAACGAGAAAGTCTTCGGAGCCTCGCCGCAGCCCTTTCCTCAGCTACTGCCCGAGCGAGCGACCTATTTGGGAAATCTCGTTATTTCGAGTAATGACGTGCTGACTGTGGGAGTGACCATTGTCCTGCTGGTGGCAATGTGGTTCATCGTCCAGAAAACCCGCGTCGGCACAGCCATGCGCGCGGTTTCCCATAACCAGCAAGCCGCCTCGCTGATGGGCGTGCCGGTGGACCGGATCATTTCGTTCACCTTCGGACTCGGCTCCGCGCTCGCCGCCATCGCAGGGATTCTCTATGCGATGAAGGCCCCCGGCATCGAGCCGCTGATGGGCGTACAGCCCGGTCTCCGCGCTTTCGTTGCCGCAGTGCTTGGCGGCATTGGAAATCTACCGGGCGCAGTGCTCGGCGGCGTGCTGCTGGGTTTGCTAGAAACCTTCGCCGGCGGTATCCCTGAATTATCCAACTACCGAGACGCCATCGCCTTCGGCATTCTCATTCTCATCCTTCTACTAAAACCTGCCGGTCTTCTGGGCCGCTCTTCCGTCGAGAAAGTCTAATGCCCTTCCCCGGAGCAAAACGCTGGCTGTTGCTAGGGATCGCGCTTGCGATCCTAGCTTCCTATTTCACCCCGCAGTTCAACCGCTACTACCTCGGCGTCGTCATCGATGTCGGCATAGCCGTCATCCTCGCTACCAGCCTCAACCTGATCAACGGCCACACCGGCCAGTTCAGCCTGGGTCACGCCGGCTTCATGGCCGTGGGCGGATTCTTCTCCGCATGGATTTCACTGCAAGTCGGCGACACCGCCAACGCGATCTGGTATTTCCCGCTAGCCCTCGTAGCCGGCGGTTTGCTAGCAGCTGTGGTTGGCTTGTTAGTCGGCGTGCCTTCGTTGCGGCTTCGTGGCGACTACCTCGCAATCGTCACCCTCGGCTTCGGAGAAATTATCCGCGTCGTCGCCCAGAATACAGAAGCTATCGGTGCCGCTAGCGGGCTGAAGGGCATTCCAAAACTCACCAACCTCGGGTGGACCTTCGGTTTCGCTGCCATCACCATTTACACCATCGCCGCTTTGGTGAATTCCACCTACGGCCGCGGCTTCATCGCCGTCCACGACGACGAAATCGCTGCCGAGTCCAACGGAGTGGACACCACGCGCACCAAGGTCATCGCCTTCGTCACTGGCGCGTTCTTCGCTGGAATCGCCGGTGGCTTGTATGCACATCACAAGCAATTCCTCTCGCCCACCGGCTTCGATTGGCTCAAATCCATCGACATCGTCGTCATGGTCATACTCGGCGGCATGGGCCGGACAGTCGGCGTCATCGCCGCAGCCATCCTACTCACGCTGATGCCCGAGCTGCTTCGAGATTTCGCAGAATACCGGATGATCATTTACGCGTTGCTCATTATTTTGCTGATGCTGCTGCGCCCCGCAGGATTATTTTCCTTCAACTTCAAACGCCGCAGCCACTCATGAACTCGCCGTTGCTTGAGCTTGAAAAAATCACCATCAAATTCGGTGGCCTCACCGCCGTTAGTGAGTTGAACCTCAGCATCGGCGATGGCGAACTCGTCGGCCTGATCGGCCCGAACGGCGCGGGCAAGACCACCGCCTTCAATATGATCACCGGCGTCTATCAGCCCACCTCGGGCGCGATCCGCCTCGCCGGAAAGGACACGCTCGGCATTAAGCCGAACCGCCTCGCAGCCGCTGGCATCGCCCGCACTTTCCAAAACATCCGGCTCTTCCGCAGTCTCAGCGTGCTCGATAACATCCGCGTCGCCGCTCGCCTCCATAACGGTGAGGGCTACTTCAGTGCGCTCTGGCGCGGCAAAGGTTGGAAAACTGCCGAAGCCGAGACTGAAAAAAGCGCCCTCGAACTCCTCGAAATTTTCAATCTCACCCAGCAACGCGACGAGCTTGCCATTTCGCTTCCTTATGGCGACCAGCGCCGCCTCGAAATCGTCCGCGCCCTCGCCACCCGTCCCAAACTACTCTTGCTAGACGAACCTGCCGCCGGCATGAACCCGTCGGAAAAGGACGACCTCATGCACCTGATCCACTTCGTCAAGGAGCGCTACAACCTCGCTGTCCTGCTCGTCGAGCATGACATGAAAGTGGTCATGGGCATCTGCGAACGAATCGCCGTCCTCGAATACGGCATCAAAATCGCCGAGGGCTCGCCCAAGGAAATTCAGTCTCATCCGAAAGTCATTGAAGCCTATCTCGGCGCGGCGGCTATTTAGATTCGCGGTGCCTATCTTCTCTAAAAATGCTCCAAGTCGAAAATCTCCACGTCTCCTACGGCGCTATCAAAGCACTCCACGGCGTCAGCCTCAAGGTGCCGCAAGGCGGCATCGTCACCCTCATCGGTGCGAACGGCGCGGGGAAATCAACGACGCTACGTGCACTCTCTGGGCTGGTGAAACCGGCGTCCGGTTCGATCCGCTACGACGGCCAAGAAATTTCGAAACTACCGCCAGAGAAGATCGTGGCGGCTGGGCTCTGTCATGTGCCCGAGGGGCGGATGGTTTTCTCTAACTTGACGGTGCATGAGAACCTCAAGATGGGCGCGTATCTCCAGCGCGACCGCAAGTGGATCGCGGAGCAGACAGACTATGTCTTCAGCCTATTTCCGCGGCTCAAGGAACGCGAGAGTCAATCCGCCGGCACCCTTTCTGGCGGCGAGCAGCAGATGTTAGCCATCGGCCGCGCGTTACTTAGCAAGCCTAAGTTCCTGATGCTCGACGAGCCGTCGCTCGGCATCGCGCCGCTGCTGGTGAAGACAATTTTTGAACGAATCGTGGAGATTAACCGCGAACAAGGATTGACCATTTTACTCGTCGAGCAAAACGCCAACCTTGCCCTTGATATCTCCAGCTACGCCTACGTATTGGAAACAGGCAAGATTCTCATCGAAGGCCCGTCCGCCCAAGTGAAGGCTGACCCACAAGTGCAGGCCGCCTATCTTGGTGCTTAGTTAGGAATCGTTGTTTTTGGCCGCACCAGCCATGAGGTAATCACTCCGGTCGCAAGAATACCAAGAATCACCGCGAGGATGGTTAGATTAAATGAATCGCCTAGCCAAACCTTCAACCACTTCGCGGCAAGCATTTTCACTCCGACGACCAGCAGGATCAGCGAGAGCGCTGGCTTCAGATAGCGGAACTGCGTGATCATCCCTGCAAGCGCGAAATACAACGACCGCAGGCCGAGTATGGCAAAGACGTTGCTGGTGAAAACGAGAAACGGGTCCGCAGTGATTGAGAAAATTGCAGGGATAGAATCCACTGCGAAGATCAGGTCAGTCACCTCCACCAGCACGAGCGCGACGGCCAGCGGAGTGAGCAGCCATTTACCGCGAGGCGCGGCATCAACTACAGGATCTGCCACCACCGCGATGCCCGGCTCAGCAGCTTCGTGGGAATTCGTGCTGCCGGCCCTCACTAAGAAATGCTGGCCGTGATAGTTGCGGGTGATCGGGAAATGTTTTTGCAGCCAACGGATAAGCAGATTGTTCTCCGGGTGCTCTTCCTTTTCCTTCATGAACAACATTTTTAATGCGGTAAGAATCAGGAATACGCCGAACACATACAGCACCCAGTGGAAATTATTTACCAGTGCGGAACCCACGCCAATCATCGCACCGCGCATCACCAGTGCGCCGAGGATGCCCCAGAATAAGACTCGGTGCTGGTAGCGTGCGGGCACCGCGAGCGAGCCGAAGACCATCGCAATGACAAAGATGTTGTCCACGCTCAAGGATTTCTCCACCACGTATCCGGTAAGATACTTGGTGGCGGCGAGTTTACCGTTATTTATCAGGCCGTCCACGCTGTCGGGTGTCAGGCCGAGCCCATACCAATGGCCGTCATAAGCGAAGTAAACTAACACCGAAAACGACATCCCGAGAGTGATCCACACCGCAGACCAACAAATGGATTCCTTAAAGCCAACGATGTGGGACTTCCGGTGAAACACGCCGAGATCCAGTGCCAACATCACAAACACAAATCCTAAAAACACAAGCCATGGGACAATCATGCGCGCAGAATGCTAGCGGACCGCGGTGGATGGCGAGTGGAAAGCCGTCCAGAAATTCCAAGGGGCGCTCAGTTAAGAAATGCCTGAAACTGTTTTCCTGGATCAACTTCGACGTGCGAGCAAACTCCGGAGTGCGGCACGCTCTGCTGCCGCCCGCGGCAGATGGAAACTCTACTCCATGTGGCGCGGAGCTCGTCTTTTTTGCGGTGCGTGACGCGGGAAGACGCTCCGCACCGCATCCGGCAGAGCCGGAGCTGCCGTGGGCGCGAGCAGAGCTTCGCGCACTCCGGAGTGCGGCACGCT
>JANMYL010000115.1:0-1920 GCA_031382045.1 Akkermansiaceae bacterium
GGGGTGACGCCGTCGGGCATCATGACCTCGCACATGACGAGGGCACCGTTTTTGCGGGTGCTGTCTGGGTAAATGGCGACTGGCTTGAGCATGCAGTCGGAGCTGCGGCCTTCGGCTTGCTGGGTCGAGCTACCGTCGAAGCCCCACTGTGGGAGTTGTTCGAGGCTTGGGAAGCTGGCAAATTCCTTGACTTGAGTTTTACTGCGAAGATTCGGCACAGGAGTGTAGCCGTCGAGCCAGATGTATTCCAATTTGTATTTGGCCATGGTGATATTGATTTCTAGTGGTTTGCGGTAATTAATTCAAAAATCCCCGGAAATGGAGGCATTTATTCACCTGCCGGAGAGGGCTGACGCGCATGAAAAAGCATCATGTGTGCCATGCTTCAAGCTGATTTTTTCAGTCGTGATTTTCACTCCCGGATGGGGGTGCAACTGCGATGACGATGAGGCTTGTATCGTCGATCCCGGAGTTGTCGATGGCGCGGTTTAGGAGCGACTGCGCGGTGGTAGCGGGAGAGTGGCCGCAGGTGGCGAGGGCGTCGGAGATGTGGCGTTCCCAGAGTCCGTCCACGAGTCCGTCGGAGCAGACGAGGAAGCAATCACCGACCTCGTAGGTGATGGCCGCGAAGTGAGGGTTCACTTTCTCGTGCCCCCCACCGACGACTTCGTAAAGGGCGGCGCGTCGTGGGTGGGTGCGGAATTGGATTTCACTGATTTCGCCGCGTTTCCACTGGCTCCAAGCGTAGGTGTGGTCGCGGCTGAGCTGTTCGAGCTTGCCCGCGCGGGAGCGGTAGACCCGCGAGTCGCCAGCGTTGGCAAGATAGAGATTTTCCGGGGTGAACCAGGCGAGGGCAAGGGTGGCGGCCATGCCCGTCTTGTCAGCGCAGCCGTTTGCGGCGGCGTTGATTTCGTCGTGAATGGTGCGAAGCGCATCTCCGAGGTGACTGAGTGAGTCGGGAAATAACCCGGCGGCGGCGGCTTTAAAGGTTTCTGGGATGATTTCGGTCATCTGTTGGAGGATGATCGAGGAGGCGATGTGGCCGGCATTGCTGCCGCCCATGCCATCGGAAACGGCGAAGACGAGGTCGTGAGTGGCTAGTGGCTGGCTCCCTGTTTCTGGGAGGGTTTCCGCGCCTTTTTGACCGGAGGCGAAAGCGATCAGTGAGTCGTCGTTGCGGAGTTTACGCGAGCCGCTGTGGGTGAGGGCGGCCCAGTGAAGGATGACGGATTCGTTCACGGATCGGATTCTAAAAGGGGTGAGGGAGCGGGCGGCGGCAGGATGTCGGCGAGTTCGAAATCAATGACGCAGAAGCAGCCAAGTTTGTCCGAGTAGGTGATGTTCCGCGGCTCGGCGTCGAGGTGGCGGATGCCATATTCGCGCTCGAGCTTGGCGAAGAGCTGGTCGGATTTTGTTTTAGAAATCTGGGTGGCGGGTTTGCCGCAGTTGCTGGAGACGAAGTAGAGTTCTTCTGGGTGCTCTTCGAGCAAGCGGGGGACGTAAGGGCAGCCGCGTTCTTCGAGCACTTTGAGCACGGCGACTTCGGTGGCGTAGCGTTTGTCTGCGTCGGTGCCTCGCAAGCGCTTGTGGACGTTGCCGTAGAAATCGATCCGCACGTTTGAGCGAATGCCGTCCTTTATGGGTTCGATAGCCATGAGCGTGCTTGCAAGCAAGCTCCGGCGGCGGAGTCTGTCACGCATTTGTTCGGATTTTTGTGGGGAAAATTCCCATAAAAGTCCGTTGCCAGTCTGGCTTGGCAAGGGTATGCAGCGGGTATGTCCATTGTTGCCGAAGATTCTGCCCTGATCGTAAAAACTAAAGAGCTGTGCGCCCAAATCGTCAGCGATCCGAACTTTCTGAAACTCCAAGCGGATGTTGAGCGCTTCTTGAGCGACGACACTGCGAAGCTTCAATACCAAA
>JANMYL010000137.1:0-5779 GCA_031382045.1 Akkermansiaceae bacterium
GCAGCTCAGGGCTGGCGATTAGTTATGAGAGTTCGGATCCAACGGTGGCCAGTATTTCAGGTTCGACCGTGACGATCTTGAAAGCGGGTAGCACCACGATCACCGCGAGCCAAGCGGGCAATGGCAGCTTCAGCCCCGCTACTTCGGTGTCACAATTGTTGACGGTCAACCCAGCCTCTTACTCAAGCTGGTCAAGCAATCCTGCACTTGGTCTTACCGCCGGATTAAACGATAGTCCATTAGATGATCCAGATGGTGATGGCATTTTTAATCTCATGGAATTCACTCTCGGCGGTGAACCGATGGCTTCCTCCGCGGCGATCCTGCCCAAGCTGGCGAAGTCCGCTGAGAATTGGGTGTTTGAATATGATCGCAGTGACTATTCAGCTGCTGTCACCACTCAAGTGGTGGAATATGGCAGCAACCTTACGGGCTGGACGCCTGTGATAATACCTACAACCACGGCTGGTATCGTGACGATCACTCCTGGTACTCCGTCGGATCGTGTGAAAGTTACGATCCCAGCCAGTGGAAACCAAGTGTTTGCCCGGCTTAAAGTCAGCCAACCACAGTAGAGGTACATAGTTGGTATTGGCAGTTGACGTTCTGAGTGTGGTTGCTGTGTCTCGCAGCAACCACATTTACTTATTAGATCACTACTAAATTCGAATCAAACTTCTGTGGTGCCTGCTTCGTCTTATGTCTCGCGGATTATCGGGCTTTGTGGTCGGCGCGTTGTATTGATTTTTCTCATCTCATGCATCACCTTCATTATTATGTCTGTATTTATTTGCCGACTCCAAGACGATCAGCCGCAACTTAGCCGGAAAACCACCCTGATCGACGAATATCACGGTGTGAAGGTTGAAGACGCTCACCGCTGGCTGGAAGAGGGGGAGGCTCCCGCAGTGAAAGCTTGGACGGACGCTCAGAACCTATCGACGCGCAACTATTTGGATGCACTAACTGACCGAGAGGAAGTACAAGCTCGCTTGAAGGGTTTATTTTCGAAAGTCGCAGCCTCATACAGCGACCTAGTTTCGTGCGGCGGGCAGATTTTTGCCCTGAAATTGCAGCCGCCCAAGGAGCAACAGGTGCTCGTCGTAATGTCTTCCGCTGTTGATCTGGCTTCCGAAAAAGTGGTTCTCGATCCGAATGGAATCGAGCCACGGGGCTATGTGGCGATGGATTGGTTTGTGCCCTCGCCCGACGGTAAATTGCTGGCGGTAAGTTTATCAGAGTATGGCAGTGAGGAAGGCACCCTGCATTTTTATGAAACGGAAACAGGCCGACTGCTACCTGACTCGATTCCGCGCGTTCAATGTCCAACGGGTGGGGGGAGTGCAGCTTGGACTCCGGATGGAAAGGCCATTTACTACACCCGCTATCCGAGAGTTGGCGAAAAACCTGAAGCAGATCTCAATTTCTACCAGCAGATTTATCGTCATCAACTGGGCACTCCAGAGTCTACGGATGTTTATTCGGTAGGGCTGGATTTCCCTCGCATTGGGCTGATCTCCTTGAACACCTCGCGTGAGGGTCGCTGGTTATTGGCCTCGGTCGCGAATGGTGATGGCGGGGAGTATGCCCACTATGTGCTGGATTTGCTGGCCGGTAAAGATGCGCCATGGCGGCAATTTTCCCGTTTTGAGGACGGTGTGAAGGCTGCTGATTTCGGCTGTGACGGAGCAAGTTTATACCTCCGCTCTGTCAAAGATGCGCCACGCGGGAAAATTCTCCGCCTGCCGCTCGATGGCTCGATCGCACTGGCAAATGCTGCCACCCTGGTCCCTGAGGGCGAGGCCGTGATCGAATCTTTCAAGGTAACGGCTTCTTACCTCTACGTCGTGGATCTCATTGGTGGGCCGTCGCGAATTCGGCGCTTCAGTTTGACGGGAAAAAACGGTCGTGAGTTACCGATTGCGGTGGGGAGTGGAGTTTCCAATTTGATCGCACTTATGGACGCTGCGGACGATGACCGCGTGATTTACCGTCAATCAAGTTACATTCAACCGGACGCATGGTGGCAGTATGATCCAAATTTGGCAGATGAAGTAGGAGGGCCTCGCCTCACTGCATTGGTGACTCAGTCTCCGGTGGATTTCAGCGACATAGAGGTGGTGCGTGAGTTTGCAGTCAGCAAGGACGGAACCAAGGTTCCACTTAATATCCTGCGGCGGAAGGGTACACAGTTGGATGGGCGAAATCCTACGCTTCTTTATGCTTACGGTGGATACGGGCACATCATGAGACCCCAGTTCAATTTCACCCAGCGGCTCTGGTTTGACCGTGGAGGGATTTATGTAGCCGCGAATATCCGTGGCGGTGGTGAGTATGGCGAAGAATGGCATTTGAATGGAAACTTGACCCGCAAACAGAATGTTTTCGATGACTTTGCTGCTAGCGCTCAGCATTTGATTGACCGCGGCTACACCCGCTCGACGAAGCTCGCGGTAGAAGGCCGCAGCAACGGCGGTCTTTTAATGGGGGCATTTTTAACTCAGCATCCGGGCCTCGCGCGCGCCGTCGTAGCTCATGTAGGTATCTATGATATGTTGCGGGTCGAGCTCGATCCAAATGGTGCGTTTAATGTCACCGAATTCGGAACGGTCAAGAATGCCGAGCAGTTCCACGCCCTTCATGCTTACTCCCCCTATCACAATGTGAAGGACGGTGTTCATTATCCCTCAGTTCTACTTCTGGCGGGTGAGAGGGACGGCCGCGTGAACCCTTCAAATTCAAGAAAAATGACGGCTCGTCTGCAAGAAGCCACTGCCTCGGAAAATCCTATATTGGTGCGCCTAAGTTCTGGCTCCGGCCACGGTAATGGCACCAACCTTACCGAGCGTATTGCCGAGCATGTCGATGTAATGACCTTTCTCTACAGTCAATTGGACATGTGACGGCGCT
This sequence comes from Akkermansiaceae bacterium, assembly GCA_031382045.1. Taxonomy (GTDB): domain Bacteria; phylum Verrucomicrobiota; class Verrucomicrobiia; order Verrucomicrobiales; family Akkermansiaceae; genus Luteolibacter. The sequence goes on from JANMYL010000137.1 coordinate 2,911, forward strand.
TGAAACTGGCGAGTTTTTAATGGCGAAGATGCGGTGCTGGACCGATGCTACCTCCCGGGATGAAAGTCGCTGGGAAATTGATGGTCTCCCGATCCGGGGTGCCTTTCCATACTGCCGCAACCCAGCGCACGACTCTACGAACGATGTGTCCCCTGTTCCACTCCATGTGAGCTATGCTCGGATGACACCAACTGAGAGCTTTTTCGAAATCCAGCGAAACCAGTGAGACTTGTTCCGGGATGTCGATGTGGCGGCGAGCCAGAAACTGCATTGTTGCGATTAGCTTTTGGATTTCGTCAATGATCAGCGCAGTCGGCGGAGTGGTGCGGAAGAGATTTTCCAGCAAGGTGTTAAATCCTTCTGGGGTTTCCTCCCAATTCGGTAAATTGTAGGGACCTGTTTCGATGCCATGAGCGCGGATTTCCTCAAGGACACGACGTTCAATAGTCCCGGGGACAGGTTTTCTACGGCCGGCAAGGGTAATCATAACGATGCGGCGATGCCCCAGCGCGATGAGCTGTCGGGTGGCATCCAAACAAGCAGGGCCTTTATCCGGACCTGTACGGGCTAGTGCGAGACCGCCCGAGCGTCCGTAGAGGGCGATGCTGGGGGTGCTTTGCACAGCGAACCACTCCAGCAGTTCACGGGAACCGGAGCAGATGATCCATGCATCAACGGCGGTTTCTTCGACCATACGGATGATACTACCGATCTTGTAATTGAGCTGAAGCTGTGATTTTTTAGGGATTAAAATGATGTGGCCCGCCGCTTCCAGATCGCGCTGGATTTGCCACAAAATGGGATCGCTATCGTTGATAGTGTCGTGAAGTAAAAATCCCACTCGTAAGGTGCGGGGTGAACTGGTGCCTTGTTTAGGTGGGAGAATTCTGCGGCAGCGGCCCAATCCGCCAGCGGTGATCACCCCCTCGACTTCCAGTTTCAGAAGAGCATTTCGCACCACGCCCGTCGAAACATCACATTCCTCAGCCAGTCGCACCACTCCTGGCAAGCGGTCGCTCCATCGGCCTTCGTGAATTTCCTTTCGCAGGTAGTCCACTGTTTGTTCACTCACAGATATAAGACGAATAGGTTGCATGACTAATCACGTACTCATGCGTTTCGGAAATTAGTTGTCAACCGGATAATCAATCTACAATAACCGAATTCCCTGGGCTTCAGAGAGGCATTGCTGAAGATAGATTCAGTCTTGGGCGGCACGGATTTGATTTGTTGGAAGACTGCTGAGGAATTTGCGATTGCAGTGGTCGGAGGCTTGCTTGGAGGTTTTATGGACAATGCTGCACATGGCTAAAAGATTCTCAGCTCAATTCTTTTGGCCTGTCAGGTTGTGGTCTAAGGGCACTAGATTTGCACACTACAATTAACAAGATTCACTCATGATTTCCGCCAAATTAAAAAAATAATGCATATCCGAGTTCGAACTCCAGATCATCAAGCGGCACAGTCTACAACCTATAAACACCTTTCTTCACTTGAAAAATGATATTTTAAAAAGCCGCGGTCATCTCCGATACCCAAGCCCAGTCGAATTACGCTTAATGATCGAGAGCATCCACCAACAAAACAATTGAGAGCCATCCAGCCCAAGACCTAAGTGCAAAAAACCATCCATGACAGAGTTGAGAACATCTGCCGTAGCTGCTTATTTCAAAACTTTTCCGCCCAGCGAAAGGATGCGTGCGTTGCCTTTGGCAGCTTCGGCCTCGGGGATGTTTCCGTCGCGGACATACATCTGTGAGAGACTGGTCCAGGCCAGCAGGTCGTTGGGCTGAAGGGTAACGGATTGGAGTCCGCAGCCAATGGCTTCCTTAACGCTTCCGATCTTCAGAAGCGCCATGCCAAGAGCGTGCCAGCCATCAAAAAAAAGGGGATCAAGCGCGACGCAGTTCCGATAGATGGCGATGGCTTCCTCGAATTCACCGACAGCGAGGTGGCCATTTGCCTCGTCGAAGAGGTCCTGGAGGTCTTCGGACATGAAAGATAGAAGCGACGATCGATGATCGCCGCCACGATTATTTTTTGTAAAGCTGCTCAACTTTGGCGGCAGCGGTGCGGGCGGTGATCCAAGAAGTGAAGGCGGCGATCTCGTTTTCGTTAGCGCGAGAGATTACTTCGTTGTCAATGCGGGCAGCAGCGTTCGGTTCCTTGACAACTTCGCGCTTTGCGACGTGAAGGATGAAGGCGCGATCTGCTTCGATGATGGCCTCGGCGATAGAGCCGGCATCAACGTTGCGGGCAGCTTCGAACAGATTAGCGGGTTCATTAGCTCCATCTGGCTTGTAGGTGCTAGTGATTGAGGAAAACGCCTTGGTTTCAGCTATTCCGGCGTCTTTGGCGGCTTCTGCGAAGGACTTACCGGCGGTCAGTGAGGTCTTAATCTTGGTGATGGCCTCGTTTGCTGCAGTCTTCATAGATTCAGCAGCTTTCTCAGAAATGTATTGAGCACGAGCGTCGGCACGGGCTTCTTCATAGGTTTTCGGGCGAGATTTTTCTTCGCCGTCGAGGCGGGCCACGACCCATTGGTTTTCACCAACAGCGACAGCCTCAGAAATTTTTGAGAATGGATCGGAAGTTTCTTTAATAAGAAAAAGTTGATCAACCGCTTTACCACCGCGGCTGGAAGAGCGGAGATTCACATCAAGATCCTTGGGAGATGCGCTGCGAGGGAAGAGCTCACTAGTTTTGATTTCCCAACCGTTTGATTTGGCGAGTTCCTCGAAACCGACACCCTTTTGTTCTTCAAGTTTGAATAGGAAATCATCGACGAGAGAGTCAGTTTCGAGCTGTTGTTTGCGACGTGCCTCGGCAAACTCGGTGGCGCGTTTAGCTTTTTCTTCGTCTTTTTTCT
>JANMYL010000200.1:0-7322 GCA_031382045.1 Akkermansiaceae bacterium
GGAGGCCGAGGCGGATGTGAAGGCGGCGGAAAACATGGCCCGGCTCTACGACCTGATCCGCGCTGACAATCCGCCCCAGACTCGTGAGGAGCGCCATGCCCTCAATGTTTTCCTCACCCGCCTGCTGTTCTGCTACTTCGCGGAGGACACCGGGATCTTTCCAGAAAAATCCTTCACGGCGGCCGTCGAGAGCTGCACCCAGCCGGACGGCTCAGACCTCGCAGAATTTCTCGCCCAGCTCTTCCTCACCCTCAACACCGGCCCCACGCAGCGGGCGAAAACGCCGCCCCATCTCGCCGCTTTCCAATACGTGAATGGCGGGCTCTTCAGCGACACCCATGCCCGCGCCTCCGCCGTCCCGCGCTTTTCGACGAGGTCTCGGCAAAAGCTCATCGAGCTGGGCACCAAGCGTTGGCAGGAAATCAACCCCGACATCTTCGGCTCCATGTTCCAAGGCGTGGTGGACGACGACAAGCGGGCCGAGCTGGGCATGCACTACACCTCCGTGCCGAACATCATGAAGGTCATCAAGGCGCTCTTCCTCGACGACCTTTACGAGGACTTGGAAAAATCCAAAGGCTCCAAGCTCAAGCTCGAGAAACTCCTCTCCCGCCTCTACCGCCTGCGGATTTTCGACCCGGCTTGCGGCTCGGGAAATTTCCTCATCATCGCCTACAAGGAGCTGCGGCGGCTGGAGATGGCGGTCTTCAGCGAGCTGGAGAAATCCGAAAAGCGCGGAATCATGCGGCTCCCCGGCATCCATGTCAGTCAGTTCTACGGCATCGAGCTGGACGACTTCGCCCATGAGGTGGCCATCCTCGCGCTGTGGCTGACCGAGCATCAGATGAACCTCATTTTCAAGGCCACCTTCGGCCACGCTCCGGCCGCCCTGCCACTCAAGGATGGCGCGAAAATCCTCTGTGGAAATGCCCTCCAAGAAGACTGGGAAAAAGCCTGCCCCAAGACCGACGGCCACGAAATCTTCGTGCTCGGGAACCCGCCGTATCTGGGAGCGAGAAATCAAAGCAACGAGCACAAGGCGGATATGAAGCGAGTGGCTGGACACATCAACGGCCACAACAACCTCGACTACATCGCCTGCTGGTTTCTCAAAGGAGCGGCCTACATCCGTAAAAGCACCGCGCAGTTCGCATTCGTCTCTACCAACTCCGTTTGCCAAGGTGAACAAGTCGCCTTGCTCTGGCCGCATGTTTTACAGGGTGGGTTGGAAATCAGCTTCGCGCACCAGTCCTTCAAGTGGACGAATAACGCGAAGGGGAATGCGGGAGTCACTTGTGCTATTATCGGCGTCCGCCCAGACAGCAACCAGCCTAAGATCATCTTCCACCAAGGCATTCGCCGGGTTGCAAAAAACATTTCGCCGTATCTCGTGGATGCAGGAAATCAATTCATCAACTCACGGCGGGGGACTCTCTCAAAGCTACCAGCGATTAGCTTCGGTAGTATGCCAAATGATGGCGGTCATCTCACACTGAGTGGTGAAGAGTGCGATGCCATTTCAGCTTCGCATCCGGCAGCAAAGGATTTCATCCGGCGATTTGTCGGCTCGCAGGAATTTATCCGTTCAGAATTCCGCTGGTGCCTGTGGATTGCCGAAGACCAAGCAAGCCTCGCGTTATCCATCCCACTGATTGCCCAGCGTATTCAGCGAGTCAAAGAGCACCGCGAAGCAAGTGAGCGGGAAGCCACTCGGAAACTTGCGGCGGTGCCACATCGGTTTGCGGAGGTTAGGTATCTGGAAACACAACAAATCATCATGCCATCCGTATCCTCAGAGCGTCGCCACTACATCCCTGTCGGTTGGATTAGGAGCGACACCGTCATTTCCAACCTCGCTTTCGCCATCTACCATGCGGAGCCGTGGGTGTTCGGCGTCATTTCCAGCCAGATGCACATGGTCTGGGTGCGGGCCGTGGCCGGGCGGTTGAAGACGGATTACCGCTACTCGTCGTCCATTTGCTACAACAACTTCCCATTTCCTGACATCAGCGCCGAGCAGAAGCGGGAGCTGGACCAAAAAGCCGAGGAAGTGCTGGGGACAAGGGAGGCGTATTTCATGAAAACCATCGCCTGGCTTTACGATCCAGAGACGATGCCCGCCGAGCTCCTCGCCGCGCACCGCACGCTGGATGCCGCCGTGGAGCAGTGCTACCGCAGCAAGCCCTTCACCAGCGACGAGGAGCGGCTGGAATACCTCTTCGCCGAATATGAACGCATGACCGCCGCCGAGCAAGCCGACCTGCTCACACCCGCGCCGAAGAGGAAGAAAGGCTCGAGGCCGCGCTGAGTGAGATCATCACAGTCGAGCGCCTTGTGCTCCCATCTTTGCACTTGGAAAGCGTAATGGGGCTTCACCGGGTGAATTCAAGGACACTCGGATTTTTTCCATCCGGAGCTTTTGACGAACACGCCAAACTTCGGCAGATCCTTGTCGCTTTAGAAAATGGCAAATTGCTTGGCTATCTGCTATTTCGAATTGCTCGCGGTAGGGCAACGATTGTTCATTTGTGTGTGATGGTGGAAGCGCGGGGGCGTGGCATCGCGCGTAGGCTTGTAGATCATCTAAAGCAGGAAACTCATCAACTTCAGGGGATTGGACTCTACTGTCGTCGAGACTATGATATCAATCACATCTGGTCGAAGTATGGCTTTGAAGCAGTACATGCCAAGATGGGCCGTGGTAAAGATGGCGCAGAGCTCACCTTTTGGTGGTTTAACCATGGGCATAAGGATTTGCTGTCTAGAATGTCGGAGCCGGACCCGACTCGTCAACAAGTCGTGATAGATGCCAATGTCTTCTATGATCTACATGCTCGAAATACGCCCGAGAGTGAAGATTCAAAAGCGCTCTTAGCGGACTGGGTTCAGGCGAGCATTGAACTCGTGATTACCAAGGAGTTGCGAAACGAGATCGCAAAAGCACCTAATGAAGAACAACGGCAAGCGAGTCGATCTGACGCTACGCGTTATGTGGTTCTACCAACCGACGACACTGCGTTTCAGCAGTTTTGCACAGAACTCAGACCAAGATTCCCTGCTTCCGTTACGCTGCGAGATGAAGCCGACCTCCGACAGATCGCATATACTATTGCTGGAGAAGTGCCTTTTCTTGTGACTCGCGATCAGACTTTGATTCAACGTAGTGAACCACTTTATCGCAGTCACGGTTTGAAGGTTCTTCATCCCGCCGAACTCATCAACCACCTCGACTCCATTGAGCGCGAAGCCGACTACCGACCAGCCAGGATTGAAGGGTCACGCTTGAAGAATTCTTTATTGAAAGCCGAGGCTCTTGAGGGTGTTGTGACAGCATTTAAGTTTCCAGAGGAGCGGACGAATGAATTTTCGAAGGCTCTTTTGCGTTGCTTGTCCCAGCCAAAAAATATCGAGATCCAATTGATCACTGACTATCAGAATTCCCCGGTTCTCCTCGGTGCCATAGATCGTCAATGGTCTCAAAGAATGGACGTGCCGATTTTTCGACGCGCCAAGCATCCACTGGCTACCACGATGCAAAGAAATTTCCTCCGCGCATGTCTGGATAGCGCAGCCGCAGACGGTCGAAGCATTGTCACCGTTGGGAAGAACGGTAGATCCGAGCAAGATATTGGTATTCTGATAGAGTTTGGATTCGTATTGTGCGGCGATGTATGGACAAAGTTGACCGTAAAAAGCGTTGGCGACATTAATGAACTCAAGACTAACATCATGAACCTCACTGTTGGGCAAGACTTTGCAGCTACCATAGATGACGCGCAAGCATGCCTAGACACTTCAGCAGTGAATTTGGATGTGGCGGATGCCTGCGAGATTGAGCGACGATTCTGGCCAGCAAAGCTTGTTGGGGTCGAAGTCCCAACATTCATTGTAGCAATACGCCCAAAGTGGGCGCAGCATTTTTTTGATGCTGACCTTGGCGCTCAGTTGCTCTTTGGTCTTCGAGAGGATCTTCACCTAGGTGTTGAGGGCGTTTACTACCGAAGTGCAGAGAACAATAACCTCGCTGCCCCTGGACGGATACTTTGGTATGTCAGTAAAGGTGACGGTATTGGTTCGATGTGCATCAAAGCGTATTCACAACTTGAGGAGGTTATTATCGGAAAGCCGAAAGATCTATTTCGTAGGTTTCAGCGGCTGGGCATCTACGAATGGAACGATGTATACGCCGTCGCCAACAATGATACCGACAGAAACATCGTGGCTTTTCGTTTTCGCATGACCGAAAGATTCAAGACCCCAGTGGATATGAAATTTCTCGAATTGATTGATATTCGAGGGCCGTTTATGTCTCCACGCAAGATCACTGACACTCAATTCGCCTGCATTTATAGCAAAGGCACCACTCTTACTTAAAATGAAATCCAACCACGCACTACTCATCTCCATCCGGCCCAAGTTCGTTGAATTAATTTTTGAAGGATTCAAGACGGTAGAGTTACGTCGAGTCAGACCGCGTCTTCAAGCTGGTGACTCGGTTGTTGTCTATGCCTCTGGAAGCACTATGGCTATCGTGGGTGGTTTTGAGGTTGAGGGTGTAACTGAAGCAACACCTAAATACATCTGGCAAAAATACAACGGTGGGAGTGGGTTACAAAAAGATGAATTTAATAGTTACTTCGACGGGAAAACCACTGGATATGCGATTCAGATCGGAAAGCGATGGAAGCTATCATGTCCCATTTCATTGCAGACGTTGCGCCAGCTTCACGCTGGGTTTCGACCGCCACAAAGTTACCACTACTGGAAGCTAGATGAACTTTTGAGAAATCATCAGCCGTTTAAGGTCAACTCTGACATCCAATTGACTTGCCCATGAACGAAGCTCCTTCCATCTGCGAATTTCGATTTACTAAAACGAAGAAAGCCTCAGTCGGTTGGATGTCCGCCCTGAGGGCGAGACGGTGTGGCAACTTTAAACCCAGTGCTTTGCTCTAGGTTTTCATGATGTCGAACCATTGGCCCTCATTTCACCGCCTGCGGCAGCAATGGCAGCCATGGTATATTTGCAGTCTCGTTGTCCCAATTTTAGACGCACTGCGTCCAAAATCCTAGCTCCCTCCCGCTGCCATGAAACCACCCAAGCCCACTCAATCCATCACCACCACCGTCGCCGCCGGTTTGGACGGCCTCGTCCACGACCTCCGTGCCCTCATCGCGGAAAGTCGCCAGCAGGCGCTGCGAGCGGTGGATGTGGTGCAAGTCCGCACCTGTTGGGGCGTGGGACAGCACATCGTGGAATTTGAGCAGGGCGGAGCCGCCCGTGCAGAGTATGGCAGCCGCCTTTTACCCCGCCTCGCGGAGATGCTGACGGCGGAGTTTGGGCGTGGGTTCAATGCCTCGAATCTGCGCTACATGAGGCTTTTCTATCTCGCTTTCCCGATTCGTGACGCACTGCGTCACGAATTGAGCTGGACCCACTACCGCTCGCTTCTCCGCATCGAAGACAGCAAGGCCCGCGAGTGGTATCTCACCGAGGCTGCCACGCAGAACTGGAGTTCCCGTGCCTTGGACCGGCAGATCAGCAGGCTCTACTACGAGCGGCTGCTCGCCAGTAAAGACAAGGCCGCCGTGACTGCGGAAGCGGTGGAGAAGATCGCTGAAATGAAAATTTCGCCACGAGACTTCGTGCGAGATCCGGTGCTGCATGAGCATGAACAACTGTTCGCCAGCCGCTACCGCCTGATCCTACCCACGGAGGAAGAATTGCTTCACGAACTCATCCGCGAGCAACAACTGCTGGAAGAGCGGAAGGAAAAATCCCCGCTGAAACCTGCGAAAAAAGGAGGCCGCAAGCGAGTCACCGAGGAATCCTCGGTAACTGCCGCTACGGCGACGAACCCTTGAGGAATCCTCAACAATTGCCCCATCCAAATAAAACACCATGAACGAACCACCCACTAATTCCCAATTTCTGATTTACCAAAGCGAAGATGGCCGCATCCGGCTGGATGTGCGCTTTGAAGGGGAAACGGTGTGGCTCACGCAGCCCATAATTGCCGACCTTTTTGAGACTACGATCCCGAATGTCTCCATGCACCTGCGCAACATCTTTGAGGAAGGTGAACTGACTCCAGAGGCAACCGTTAAGAATTTCTTAACGGTTCGCCAAGAGGGCACCCGCCAAGTCAGCCGAAACCTCGATTTTTACAACCTCGATGCCATCATCTCCGTGGGCTACCGGGTGAAATCGCGCACCGCCACGCAGTTCCGCATCTGGGCCACGCAGCGACTGCGGGAATACATCGTCAAGGGCTTCGTGCTGGATGACGAGCGGCTGAAAAATCCCGACTTGCCGTTTGATTATTTCGAGGAATTGCTGCGGCGCATTCAGGACATCCGCACCAGCGAGCGGCGGTTTTACCAGAAAATCACCGATATCTACGCGACCAGCCTTGATTATGATCCGACGAACGGTGCGAGCCTCTTTTTTTTCAAAACGGTGCAGAACAAGCTGCATTGGGCGATCACTGGTCAAACGGCAGCGGAGATCATCGTGAGTCGGGCAGACAGCAGCAAGCCGCAGATGGGTCTCACCAACTGGCGCGGCTCAAAGGTGCGAAAGGAGGATGTGAAGATCGCCAAGAACTACCTCGCGGAAGATGAACTCGCCGCTTTGAACAACTTGGTGGAGCAATACCTCGTCTTTGCCACCGGCCAGGCGATGCGCCGCATCCCGATGCGAATGGCGGACTGGATCAGCAAGCTGGACAGCTTCATGACGATCAATGACCGCGAAATTCTTACTCACGCCGGTCGGATTTCCCATGAGTTTGCGCTGACCCACGCCGGGCACCATTACGATGACTTTCACCGTCAGCGCCTTACCGAAGACGCCGCACAACCGGATGACTTCGACCGTGCCATCAAAAACCTCCCCCAGCCGAAGCCGAAACCAAAAACGAAAAAAACCGATGCCTGATCTGATCCACGTCCACTACTCCACCACCGGAGCGAGCACTGCCACCGACGCGCTGGGGATGCGCGAAATGCAAGCGCAAGCCTACGCCGCCCGCACCGCGCGCTACCTGCTGCTGAAGGCTCCGCCGGCCTCCGGCAAGTCGCGGGCGCTGATGTTCATCGCGCTGGATAAGCTGGAAAACCAAGGGCTGAAGAAGGCGATCATCGCGGTGCCGGAGCGGAGCATCGGCGGCTCCTTCGACAGCACGGCGCTGAGCAAGCATGGGTTTTTCGCGGACTGGACCGTGCCGCCGCCGCACAATCTCTGCACCCCCGGCGGCGATGCGGGCAAGGTGAGCGCTTTCAAGGATTTCCTCGCGGGAGACGGGCGCATCTTCATTTGC
>JANMYL010000235.1:0-7194 GCA_031382045.1 Akkermansiaceae bacterium
AATGCCCACCAATATGGCCACACCAAACTACGCATTCGAGAAACGCCGCCGAGAGTTAGACAAAAAGGCAAAAAAGGAAGAGAAGCGCAAACAAAAGCTAGAAGCCACCGCTTCTCACATTCCGGAGCATGACGAAAATTCCTCCGAGTCGGCCACAAAAGAAGTTTCTGCTCCGGACGCGCCGACGGCCTGAGTCGAATGCGGTGTGTGACGCTTGATACCCCCGACAACGCCTAAAAACAAAGGCTTACGACGAATATCACGTCCTCCCTCCCGATATTGTAAGTGAAAATAGTTGGCTTGTCTCACTTCGTGCCCTGCCTCTGCGAAGTCGAACTTGTCCACGTGCGACTCGTTCGTGATCTGGCTAATGCATCTGAACTTGGTCTGGCGGTGACGGTTTTTTATGAGTTACTGAGGCGGGCGGATTCCATCATATTGTTTTCCCTCAGCCCGTAATTGTGCGACTGCACTGGCCATGAATTCGTCCCTTCAATTTATTTTCTATGTTTGCTTCGCCGCCGTATTGGCATCCTGCGGGTCCGCCGTCGTGCCGTCCGTCGGACTCTCTTCCGGTCGCGACATTTACGGCCACCGCCCGGGACCCAAGGGATTTAAGACCGTTATTATCGACGCCGGCCACGGCGGCAAAGACAGCGGCGCGATCAGCCCTCACACCGGCCAGCAAGAAAAAGACCTCGCGCTGGACACCGCTCTGAGAATCCGCGGCGAGTTAAGCCGGGACTTCAAAGTCATTCTCATGCGCTCTGATGACACCTTCACCGACCTCGACGAGCGCGTGCTGCGGGCGGACCAATTCCCCAACGCCGTGCTGATCAGCATGCATTATAATAGTGGTCCGTCTCACTGCCGCGGTCCGGAAACCTACTACTGGCGAGTGGACAGCTACGGCCTAGCCACACGCCTGCAACGGGCGATGTCCCAGACGTCTCCTGCCGAAAGCGGTAACCGTGGCTTGGTCCGCCGGCGCATGCGCCTCACCCGCAATCCGCAAATCCCCTGTGTCTTGCTAGAAGGCGGCTACCTGAGCAACGTTGCCGAGAGCGGCCAAATCAGCGATTCTGCGTATCGCCAAAAACTCGCTTGCGGGATCGCGGCCGCCATCCGCACGCAAGCGGCCATAGGTGATGCGGGAGCTGGCCCGCTGCCCCGCCCGATCAATGCCCCGCCGAGTCGGCCATCGGATGCGCCTGAGTGAAATTGTTTCCGGAAAATTCCCGAGATTCCCGGTTGACACCCGGAAACTCGCTCCCTAGTTTGCCCTCCCTTCGCACACGCCACGTGTCCGGAGTCATTTCTTATACAAGCACATGAATACGTTTTCCGCCAAGCCGCATGAAGTCGAGCGCAAGTGGTATGTGATCGACGCCAAGGGCAAGGTCCTCGGTCAAGTCGCTGTGGAGGCCGCACGCCTTCTCCGTGGCAAGCACAAGCCAATTTTCACCTCCCACGTTGATACCGGTGACTTCGTCGTCGTGATCAATGCCGATCAAGTTGTCCTGACCGGCACCAAGGAAACTTCCAAGATTTACACTCGTTTCTCCGGCTATGTTGGCGGCCAGAAGGTCGAGACCCCGCGCATTGTCCGCGAGCGTCGTCCTATCTTGCTTGTCGAGCGTGCCGTCTGGGGCATGATCCCGAAGACTCGCCTCGGTCGCGCCCAGTTCGGTAAGCTCAAGGTGTATGCTGGTGAATCCCACCCGCACGAAGCCCAAGCGCCTGTTGCTCACGCCGTCAAATAATACAAATTTTCTCTCAAAATGACCGCCACCACTACTCAAAGCGCCACCGGCCGCCGCAAAACCGCCGTAGCCCGCGTCTGGATGACCGAAGGCACCGGCCAGATCATCATCAACGCCCGCAGCTTCGAAGAATATCTTCCAACCATCGAGCTCCAAAACGCTGTTCTCGCGCCATTCTTGGCCCTCTCGCTGTCCAACAAGTTTGACCTCAACGTGGTGGTCAAAGGCGGCGGTAAGCAGGCCCAAGCAATCGCGATCCGCCACGCGGTTTCTCGCTCACTGACCCTCGTGGACCCAGAGCACCGCAAGGTCATCAAGCCACTCGGATTTCTCACTCGTGATCCACGGATGAAGGAACGGAAAAAGCCGGGTCAACCGGGTGCCCGTGCGCGCTTCCAGTTCTCCAAGCGTTAATCTTCCGAGATTTCTCGAAAACCGCACTCCTCATCGAGTGCGGTTTTTTTGTGCTCTAAAAAAGAGCGGGCGAGTCTTTTTAAACAATCTTTAATCGCGCCAAATCTTGGGTGTCGATCAAACCCACTGGCTTCCCTTCGGCATCGAGAACGACGATGTCATCGATCCGGTTTTCTCCCAGCGTCCTGAGAACTTCCACCGCCAGAGCGTCTGCTTGGACCGTGATGGGTCGGCGCGTCATAAGGCTCGCCACGGCTTTTTCTCCCAGTAGCGGATCGTTGCGGAAACTGCGGGCAAAGTCGCCATGGGTGAAAATCCCCGCCAGCCCGCCGTCCGCACTGAGAATCAGACAAGCACCTGCGCGGGCGCGATTCATCGAGTCCAGTGCTGCGAAAACATTGCCATCCTCAAGCATCGTCGGCAGTTGCATATCTGCACGCATGATGTCGGACACCCGCGTCAGCAAGGCCTTCCCGAGTGAGCCGCCGGGATGAAACCTTGCGAAATCTTCTTCGGTGAATCCGCGGGATTCCAGTAACACCATGGCGAGCGCATCGCCCATCACCAGCATGGCCGTGGACGAGGACGTAGGCGCGAGATTGAGCGGACAAGCTTCCCGCTCGACGGAAGTGTCCAACGTCACCTCGCTAAAGCGGGAAAGTGTGGATTCGGAATTACCGGTGAGCGCGATGAGTTTCACGTCGAAGCGCTTTATAAACGGCAACAGATCCAGCAGTTCGCGGGTTTCGCCTGAATAGGAAAGCGCGAGGACCGCATCGCCATTGGAAAGCAACCCGAGGTCACCGTGAAGGGCGTTTTGGGAGTCGAGCACCACCGCGGTGGCTCCGGTGGAATTGAAGGTGGCGGCGATTTTATGCCCGATGTTGCCGGATTTCCCGACGCCGACTACGACGATTTTTCCCCGGTGTTCGAGCGTGTGCTGGAGGATTTTGACGGCGTTGATCAATCCTTGATCCATGCGAGCTGACATCCGTTGCAGTCCCTCGATTTCGGTTTCTATCACGCAGCGGGCACGTGCCAAGTAGTCCATACGCCATCACAAGCGCGGATTCCCTTGCTTGGCAAGTGTCGCCGCGCTTAAATCAGTGCTCCCTATTTTCCTCTTACAAATAAGGAATTTTTTCTCAGTTGCGGAATGCCTCCACCGCAAGGCCGCTTTGGCGGATGATCGAGCGCAGGGTGCCGGTGCGGAGCTCGGAATGATCCGGCACGGGAATCGTGGTGGTTCCAACATCCTCTGACTTTTGCATGACAATGTGGCTGCCTCGCTGGCGGACTTTCTGGAAGCCGTGCGCTTCCAAGACCCGGCAGACTTCCTGCCCAGAGAGCACCGGCAGCTTAGGCAACCTGCACCTCCATGGATGAAATGAACGACTCGCTGGCCATGCGTTGCCGGACTTCCGTCTCGGACGCGCACTCGAAGAAGAGCTCCACGGCCTCTTTCAAGTTCGCCTTGGCTTCCTCCACGGTCATGCCTTGGGAAGCAACGTCTAGCTCCGGGCACAACGCGACGAAGCCGCCGTCTTCACGGGTCAAAATTGCAGTCACAGTGTATCTCATGAAAAATAGATGCTTCTTTAACCGCGCTGGGGCAAGGCAGATGATTTTCTAGGAGAAAAAACTCGTCTTTTAAGTGGCAGCCTCCTTTCCCCTCGCCATCTGACTCTATCACAGGCAGAGTTACCCCCGTGAAATCCCTGCTTGCCCTCTTGCTTCTCACTGGCTTCACAGGCCTAAGTGCCTTCGCCTCAACCATCATGGTGGTGCCTATCTTCGAACCACTCAGCCTGCACGGCACGGATGGAGACGAGGCACTTTCCGAAATCGGCGCGACGTTGCAAGCTTCTGTGATGCCTCGGCCGATGGCGCTCACCGGCGCGTTTCCTGAGGTGCTGGTGGACGCCATCCGCAGTCCGCACCTGATCCCGTCGAACCACCCGAATTACAAGGTGCAGGAAACCAATTTACTGGTGCTGTGCAATGTCGGCATCAACGGTGAAATGATCAATGGAGTCCTAACCGTGAGGCTCGATGTCGCCCAGCTGGCCATCCCCGCAGACGTGGATTTGACCACCCGTCAGATCCTCAACCTAGCGATCATCGCGCTGAGAAAGACACTTGATGAATACCAACGCCCGCAGACTCAACCACTGTCGGTAGTGGTGCTCATCGAGGGCACCGACGAGGCCAAGGCCAGCCTGCGCGACCTCGGCAGTAAGTTCGTGATTGGCGCGGCGGTGAATTAATGAATCGATCCGTGGCGACGAGCGGTCGCCACTATGCGGGCATCTTGTCGAGACCGAAGGCGTCGTGGACCGCACGGGCGGCGTCTTCGATGCGCGGCTCGTCCACGGTGACCGCGATTTTGATTTCCGAGGTGGAAATCATGCCGATGTTGATGCCTGCGTCGCCAAGGGCCTTGAACATCGTGGCGGCGACGCCGGAGTGTGATCGCATGCCGATGCCGACGGCGGAAAGCTTGGCAATACCCGCCTCGGTTTCGATTTTCGCGCTCGGGGCGAGGGTGGCGAGGACCGGCTTGAGTGCGGCTTGGGCCTTGCCGAGGTCGCTCGAGTGCATCGTGAACGAGTGGCGTGCGAAGCCATCGTGGGCGATGTTGGAGACGATCATGTCGAGGTTGATCTCTGCGTCGCCGAGGGCACCGAGGATGCGGCCGGACATGCCGGGCTCGTCGGGGATGCCAGTGAGGGTGACGCGCGCTTGCGAGCGCTCGATCGAGACGCCGCGGATGACGACATTTTCCATGTTGGGGTGTTCTTCTAGCACAAGGGTTCCGGGATTATCGTTGAGGGATGAGCGGACTTCGAAGACGACGCCAAATTTCTTGGCGAATTCGACCGATCGGGATTGCATGACTTTCGAGCCGGACGAGGCCATTTCGAGCATCTCATCGTAAGAAATTTCCGGTAGCTTGCGGGCGTTTTTGACGATCCGGGGGTCGCAGGTGTAAACGCCGTCCACATCGGTGAGGATTTGGCAAACATCTGCCTTGAGCGCGGCGGCCACGGCGATGGCGGTGAGATCGGAGCCGCCACGGCCGAGAGTGTGGATCATGCCGTCCGGGGTGACGCCTTGGAAGCCTGCGACGACGAGAGATTTCCCGGCATCGAGGAAATTGAGCATCAGCGAGGGGTCCATATTGAGGATGCGGCCGCGAGTGTGGGAGCCGGTGGTGCGGATGCCGGCTTGGCCACCAGTGATGGACGCAGCGTCCACGCCCATTTCCTGGAGGGCGATGCTGAGTAGGGCGATGGATTGCTGCTCGCCCGTGGCAAGGAGGACGTCGAGCTCGCGTTCCGAGGGGTTTTCCGAGAGTTCCTTGGCCATTTTGATGAGGCCATCTGTGACGCCGGACATGGCCGAGACTACGGCGACGACTTGGTTCCCTGTGTCGCGGGTGCGTTTCATGCGTGCCGCGACGTTGCGGATCCGGTCGAGCGAGCCGACGGAAGTGCCGCCGTATTTTTGAACAATAAGTGCCATGGGTGCTTGTTTCAATCCTCGCGCCCAGATGCGGGGCGACCGGGCGCGAGTGAAGGGGAACTTGGCAAATTTGGCAAGAATTTGGATGAGTGATAAAAATCAACGACCTCCGGCCGCAGTGAAAAAGGGATTGCCGCTCCCCTGTAAGCCGGATTCTGTCCCCCTCTTGCGAGGCTGGACGGCCATTTCTCTCACCCCGCCGAGGCGGAGCGCCCTGCTTGCGCAGAGTGCGACTAATACCCGGAGATTAAAACGGGCGGGCCGCCCTTCCCCTGTTCTGTCTTGCACCACGCGAGGTTTGCCGTGCCGTCCGGTTACCCGGATTCGCGGTGGGCTCTTACTCCACCATTTCACCCTTGCCTGTGCCCTTGCGGACCATCGGCGGTATCTTTCTGCTGCACTATCTGTCCGAGTTCCTCGCGGTTCCCGTCCCTCACTTTCATGAGGCGCGTTGCCCTGTGGTGTCCGGACTTTCCTCACTCTCCGCTTGCGCGGAAACTGCGACCGTCCGGGGAGCGGCGCGGACAAGCTGAGTGTTCATTAATCATTTTCCAATCAAAAACACATCGAGAAAAAACCACGCGATCATCACCACGCCCACGGCGATCTTAAAAACCATCCCCGCCAGCGTGCCTACGACTGAGCCGACGCCAGAATACGCTGCGTGGTGGCTTTGCTTTTTCGCAAAGGCGATTTCAGCGACGAAGGCCCCCACCAGCGGCCCGAGCAACAAGCCGAAAGGCAGGAAAAACATCCCCACGATGCTGCCGACCAGCGCGCCGAGCGCCCCCCAACGCGTACCGCCGAACCATTTCGCGCCAGCTGCTCCACTGAGAATTTCCAAGGTTTGGGAAATCGCCATCAGCGCGGCCAAAATTAAAAACGACCACCACCGAAGCCCCGAATCCGCGCCGAGCATCAGCCAGTGAGCCACCGCCGCGATGAGCAAAATCAAATGCCCCGGCAAGACCGGCAGCACGCAGCCAACCGCTCCCGCCAGCAGCAGGGAAATCGTCACCAACCACGCCGCCCCGACTCCCACACCGCCCCAGACCGCGCTCGATTGAAATGCTTCCCACATCATCAATCCTTAAGCGAGAATTCTAAGAATCAGCGCCTCCACTTTGGAAATCGTGGCTTCCTTGGATTCTCCACAGGCCAAACCTCCTGGAATCTGTGGAACTTGGGCGATCCTGCGACTATCTTCTTCCTGTTCAATTTCAATCTTCATGACCCATCCCTAGCTGGATCGACGGGTGTTTCAACACGAATTCTCGTGAAGCAAGACTCTGCACGCCCGCGCGTCGATGGGTCAGTCAATCGGGTTAGATTACACAGATTCACAAATTTTCTCATCAATGTTAAGCCGTGTACTCTGACCCTATTGAATCAAAAGCGAGACAGTTGTCAGTTCTCCAACAGATAGAAAAAGAAAGAAATTGGAAGTTGTAGAACAGGTTACATTGACATATTTGGGAGGTCATAATGCAAC
>JANMYL010000251.1:0-1716 GCA_031382045.1 Akkermansiaceae bacterium
CTTTTCCCGGATCGAGAGATTATCGGGATCGACTGCTTAGACCTCGTCGAAGAAGGCGGCACACTGCACTGCATTTCCCAACAACAGCCCGCTTGATCCGATCATCGCGTGCGCGACTTACTTGCCGATTTCCAAAACTCAGAGAATAATGGCACCAAAAAGCTGGCCTCACGCCGCTGCGCGCGACTTGCGATTTCCCTCAATGGCACGCGCGATAACACCGAAAACGAGGATGGTGAGAATGACGATGTAGAATAGCCAGATCGTACCTTTCCCAGCGGTGAAGCCGTAGTTGTGTAGGCCCACCCCGAGGAAATTCACATGCCACCAAGAGAATGTGACGACCGCACCGGTGAAGACGGCGGCGAAATGAAGGCCCCATTCGCGGATGTAGCCGCCGAGGCGGGCGTGGAGGATGGAGAGCGTCCACAGCACGATGAGCAGCGCGCCATTTTCCTTCGGATCCCAACCCCAGAAGCGGCCCCAAGAATCGTTAGCCCAGACGCCGCCGAGCACGGTGCCGACGAGTGATAGAAACAAGGTGAGGCAAATCATGCCATAAACTGCGCGGGTCAGCGAGCGGCGGATGTCCTTATCGCCATCGTCCAAGCCCAGGCCGCGCATGAGTAAATAGATGAAGGACAGGAAAGCGCTGAGTAAGCCAGCAGCATAGCCGAGCGTAATGGTGAGCACATGAATGGTGAGCCAGTAGTTAGAGTTTAACACGGCAACGAGCGGATCCATGTTATCCTTCGCATCGCCAAGCTCGAAGCGCCGGGCCAAAATAATGAGTAGTGTGCCAAGGATGGGGGCGATGCCGAGGGCGAAACGGCGGCGAGTCATCCACTCGATCATGAGAGCGATGAGCACTACGCTGGCACCGATGAAGATGATGGTGTCATACAAATTCCCCACTGGCGGGCGCTGCATGATGATGCAGCGTTTCACGATAGGAATGATGCAATAAACCAAGCCGGCGGTGGTGGTGGCGAGGGTGGCCCAGTAAAGAATGCTGCCTGCTTTGCCTTGGCCCACAGTCCACATGGCCAGCGCAGTGAGGGTGCCAAAGATGAAGAAGACCAACGCGTAAAGAAACCAGTTTTTTTGGTAGTAGCTGGCTTCCAGCGGGACGTGGCGGTATTCGCCCCGAGCCTCGGCGCGTTGGGCGAGGCGGTCGCGCAAGGTGGTGAGTTCCTTGCGGAATGCACCCACATCGCTGACAGCTCGGGCAGTGGCTTCGAGGACTTTGATGTCGCCGATTGCAAGCTGCGGATCGATCTTAGTCTCGCTGATAGGCACCATGATTGCATTGCCCGCGCTCAACCACGTCGGATCCTTGAGATCTGCAGGCGGTAGGATAAAGAGTCCAAATTTGGCAAAATTTGCAGCATCGAAGACCTGCTGCATTAAGCTCTGAAGATGGGAATCCATCGCTTTTCCCTGTGCCTGAGACTGCGAAATTTGCTGGCGGATTTGCGGCGCAGTCGTCATGACGGCGCTGATGTCGGCATGCTGCTCGGGCGCGCCGTCCTTGCCTGTGCCGTGCAGAGTGACACCGAAGCGGGCGAAGCCGAAATAACCCAGCAGGCTCTCGTAGTTGCGCAGATTGTAAGCGAGATCGATAGTTTGACTCTGGAGGGGATCACGCTTTTCCTTCTCAATCGCTTCGTAGGACTGAGCAAGCTCCACGAGTTTTTCGCGGCCCGGCTCGATGTC
>JANMYL010000284.1:0-4810 GCA_031382045.1 Akkermansiaceae bacterium
AACTTTCTCGCAGGGGTGTGGTGCGTGCTTTAGCGGATTGTCATTCGCGTCGAGATCGCCACTGATGACCGCAGCAATTTCACCGTGGATGGAAATCATCGCACTGCAGAAACGGTCAAGCTCGGGCTTGGATTCGGATTCTGTGGGCTCGATCATTAAGGTGCCGCCGACAGGCCAGCTCATCGTAGGTGCGTGAAAACCATAGTCCATGAGTCGCTTGGCCACGTCTTCAACGGTGATGCCGCTGGCTTCGGATAGAGGGCGGACATCGATGATACACTCGTGCGCGACGAGGCCTTCATTTCCTGTGTAAAGCACCGGGAAATATGGTGCGAGCCGCTTAGCGATGTAGTTCGCATTAAGGATGGCGACTTCCGTGGCTTCGGTGAGTCCGGCTGGGCCCATCATAGCGATATACATCCATGAAATCGTGTTGATCGATGCACTACCCCAGGGGGCGGAGCAGACAGCTCCGCTGACATTGGCTAATTCGGAATGGCCAGGTAGGAATGGCACGAGTTGCGCCGCCACGCCGATGGGGCCTACCCCCGGACCGCCGCCGCCGTGCGGAATGCAAAATGTTTTATGTAAGTTGAGGTGGCAGACATCTGCGCCGATGAGACCTGGGGATGTGAGGCCGACCTGTGCATTCATGTTGGCGCCGTCCATATAGACTTGGCCGCCAGCTTCGTGGATGATTTCACAAATTGAGCGGATTGTTTCCTCGAATACGCCGTGGGTGGATGGATAGGTGACCATCAGCGCGGCGAGATTATCGCGGTGTTCCTCGGTGCGAGCTATGAGATCTGCAACGTCGATGTTTCCCTTGTCGTCGCATTTCACACCGATAACTTTCATTCCGGCCATGACGGCGGATGCGGGGTTGGTGCCGTGGGCAGAAACGGGAATGAGGCAAATGTTCCTGTGCGCATCGCCGCGGGAGCGATGGTAATGGTAAATTGCAAGCAAGCCTGCGTATTCACCCTGAGAGCCAGCATTCGGCTGGAGGGAAACACCGGCGAAGCCCGTGACTTCGGCCAGCCAATCTTCCAAAAGCGAGAGCATTTCGCGATAGCCTATGCTCTGGTCCGCAGGGACGAAGGGATGCAGCGAGGAAACTTCCGGCCAGCTCAGAGGTATCATTTCCGAAGTCGCGTTGAGCTTCATCGTACAAGAGCCAAGCGCAATCATCGACTCGTTGAGCGCGAGATCTTTCGATTCCAAACGCTTCAAATAACGCAGCATGTCTGTTTCTGAAT
Organism: Akkermansiaceae bacterium; assembly: GCA_031382045.1. Taxonomy (GTDB): domain Bacteria; phylum Verrucomicrobiota; class Verrucomicrobiia; order Verrucomicrobiales; family Akkermansiaceae; genus Luteolibacter. The sequence continues at coordinate 1,260 of JANMYL010000284.1, forward strand.
GATAGCTGTTGAAGACTTTCTGTGCTAGGAAAGCGGTGTCACGAGCAAGCGAAATGGGCCACGAGCTTCCACTCACTTCGTGGCGGTCCTCACTGATCTTGAAGGCTCGGGAGATCGTAACGATATCTTCGCGTGTTGAAGTCTCATCGAATGAAATACCGAGGTGATCAGCGTCGATGCGGCGCAGATTGATGCCAGCGGTGGCAGCAGCGGATAGAATACCATCCGCCTTGCCGGGAATCTTCGCGACAAGAGTGTCAAAGAACGGTCCATCCTCGATCGTGACACCTCCAGCAACGAGTGCTGCCTTGAGTTCTGCAGCAAGGGCATGGGTGGAGTTAGCGATGTGCTTGAGCCCTTCTGGCCCATGATAGACGGCATACATCGAAGCCATCACCGCGAGTAGCACCTGGGCGGTGCAAATGTTAGAGGTCGCTTTATCGCGACGGATGTGTTGCTCACGGGTTTGCAGTGAGAGCCTGTAGCCTGGCTTGCCGCGCGAATCGACGGATACGCCGATGAGGCGGCCTGGCATCTTACGCTTCAATGCGTCGTTGCAAGCCATGAAGCCCGCATGCGGACCGCCAAAGCCCATGGGCACGCCGAAACGCTGCGAATTTCCTACGCAAATGTCCGCGCCAAATTCGCCGGGTGCTTTGAGAACGGTCAGCGCGAGGAGGTCTGCGGCGACTATTATCACCGCACCAGCAGCTTTGCACATGGTGAAAAATTTTGTAAAGTCGTCGATGCGACCCCGAGTGTCGGGATACTGCACCAGCACGGCGAACAAGCCTTCGCAGGGCTCGAAGTTTTCCCAATCACCGGTGATAACCTCAATGCCCAGCGGCTCGGCACGTGTCACCATCACGTCAATCGTCTGCGGGTGGCAGCGGTCGGAGACAAAAATCGACTTGCCCTTAGGCTTGCCGGCCAGTGCCAAGCTCATCGCCTCAGCAGCGGCGGTGCCCTCGTCGAGCAGCGATGCGTTGGAGACATCAAGCCCAGTTAAGTCGGTGATCATCGTCTGGAAATTTAGCAGCGCTTCAAGACGGCCCTGCGCGATTTCTGCTTGGTATGGCGTGTAGGCGGTGTACCAGCCGGGGTTTTCCAGAATATTCCGCTGGATGACGCCGGGCGTGTGAGTGCCGTGGTAGCCTTGGCCGATGAACGACTTGAGCACTCGGTTTTTGCCCATGATAGACTTGAGCCACGCCAGTGCGTCGTGTTCCGAGCGGGCGGCGGGCAGACTCAGTGCTGTGTCTAAACGGATGCCGGCTGGCACAGCAGCGTGGATGAGTGCGGCCAGCGACGAGTAACCAGTTTCGCGGAGCATATCATCGCGGTCGGTGCCGATGGGACCCAAGTGGCGGCTGCAAAAATCAAGGCGTGCGGACATGATAGGTTGAAGTATGAGGAATAAAATCTGACACCCCTCCATAGTGGAAAATGCTCCCAGCGCAACCCCTGTGCGAAAAATTCCCGCTAAGTTTTTGAATGATATTCAAACGTGGGAATGACACGTGCAGCCTCAGTAATTGCCTCTTTTCGCAGTTTTACACGAGATTTTGTCAGTTTTTCCCACAGTCCAGGGACGAAATCTTTGGTGAAACCTTGTGTTTCAAGCCATGCGACAAGGGTGCCGAGGTCGTTTTCATCGCCAAGCACATCGGCGAGTTCGGTCATTTTTGGATTTGGCGTGACCGATTCCGGCGGCATGAATCCGAGCGCACCGAGATACGCTTTGAGCGCTTTGCGGGCGTCGTGGAAATCCTCCTCGCCAGAGTGATTGATGTTTTTAAAACGCTTGGCGAGTTGCTTGCTGAGTTTTTTCAGCCCGAGGCCGACCTGTTCTGTGAGATCTTGCTCGGGCAGTTCTTGTAAATGTAGGCGGGCGGCGGTGACTCGCGCGACGCACCACGCGATGGTTTCCGGCGGTGGGCGACGGGCGGCGGAGTGAGTTTGCTGGATGAGAAACGCGCCGATAGCGGCGCTTGCGGCAGCGTCCTCATTCCAACCGAGTTTGTTCCAAGTATTCAGCCGTGAAACAGCGTCACGCGAGCAAGCGAGCAAACGGCCAATAACCTGAATTTCCCGGGCTGAACTCTTGCCAAGCCGGAAAAGTGCAAATCCGCCGCGAAGCGATTTTCCAAGCTTGCGAATGGTGTGGACCTCCTCGGCGATGCGCCCCTTCGAGTCGAGCAGCCCGTGCAGCAGGCGCTCCATAAGCACGCAACCGGCCATCAGTTGTTCGCGGGCGAACTTCGCTTCTTGGTCAACGGGGGAATTCATTACAACACAGGGAAACGCAAATGAAGCACCTTGTCATCACTAGAACCCGATCAACACAGTGACCACCATCACTATCGATACGTTTTTAAGCATAGACCCGTGATTTTTTCACCAATCGGGAGAAGAAATCCCGGCTCTCATCTGCATGGCTCAAGTGCTCCAGCAGGGACAGCTTCGCGGAAGAGGGCGGTGACGAAATCCTCTTCTGCCGGGATGCGCGCGAAGGCGGTTTGGTGGCGGCGGGTGTGCTGTTTCCAAAGCGCAAAGTAATCGGCGTAAGCGGCCTGATAGCGACGGAGCGTGGCGGGCTCGATGCGGTGCGGGTGATAGGAATGGCGTTCGGGATCGATAAATTCGTAATTTCCCGACCACGGGGGGCGGGCTTCCGTTTCGAGGAAGGGGGAGAAAATAACAACGCAGCCGTCGCGCTGGCCGAGGTGGCGGAGAATCGGCTCGGGATCGGCGGCGAATAATAGGTCGGATAGGAAAACGCGGATCGCGTTCGCGCGCAGTGGCAGGCGGGTGAGATCAGGCGCTATAGCGGAGTCTATGGCGGGAAGCGCGCGGAGGTCGTGGAAATCCATCGATGAGCCGGTGCCGCCGCCTGTAAATTCGCCAGCTTGGCCGCGCCAGACGCGGGAGCGCAGCGGTAGGCGCAAGCCACCGGATGCCGCGAGAGCATTGGAATGGCAGTGCTGGAGTGCGGCGAGAGTCATGGCGCTGGAGTGTGATGAGCCAAGCCATCCTCGGCTTCCTGGAAAATTCTCCGGTGGCCACGGAAGGCGATGCCAGCGGTGGCGAGTAATAATATCAGGATGATGGAATCCACGACGATCACTGCCGTTAGAAGCTGGTCTTTATCAAAACTGCTTTCATCAGCCATCGCGATAAATACCGGAGGATTCCAAATGAAGAACCAAAGGTAATTCTCATGATTGCTAATATGAGCGAAGATGCTTGGGATGATGGCTAAGAGAATCGAAGCTAATAAAAACACCATGAAGTTTGTGAAGCGCTTGCTTTCTTGTTTGCTGAAATTGGCGGTGAGCAATGCCGGCAGTAAAATGCTGCCGATCATAATGAGAGTGAAAAGGCCTGTTTCCAGTAGGTCGCTCGGACTAACTGGCCAGTGCGCTGTGAGCACTCCACCGATGCTGAGTACGAGCAGGAGCGTGACGTAGAAGACTCCGGCGGGCCAGCCAGGGAGAAGAAAAACAGCGGAAACGCGCCCTAGTAAGCCGCATTTGAGAAACGGAGTGCAG
>JANMYL010000301.1:0-4645 GCA_031382045.1 Akkermansiaceae bacterium
CCGACGGTTGATCCGGATCAACCGCAACCTCGGGTTTTTCACCAACGGCTACAACTATTTCATCCAGATCATCCCGGCGCTGATCATCGCGCCGATGTTCATCTGGGGCGACAAGGAGTTCGGCGTGATCACGCAGTCGACGATGGCGTTTGCGACCTTGCTCGGTGCTTTTTCCCTTATCGTGACTCAGTTCCAGTCGATCTCTGCATTTACGGCAGTCGTTGCACGGCTACACACGCTCAGTGATGCGATCGAGAATGTGCAGCGAACATCACCCTGCACGATCACGATTGAAGAATCTTCGGACCGGGTCGCCTATCGAGATGTGACGCTGCACTCGGCGGACAAGACGCGACTGCTGGTTTCCAACTTGAATCTTGTGATCGCTCGCGGCTCGCGCTGGTTGGTGATCGGTAAAGACGACGCGCCGAAAGTGGCTCTATTCCGTGCGACTGCAGGCGTGTGGAAATGCGGTGGCGGGCACATCACCCGTCCGGGATTGGATGATATTCTGTTTCTGCCAGAGCGGCCCTATCTGCCGCCTGGAACCTTGCGCGAAGCTTTATTGCGGACGGGAATGGAACTGGTCACGCCAGATGCCGTGATCATGGAAGTATTAAATAAATTGGGTATCGAAGACGTGGTGAAACATGCCAACGGCCTCGATTCTAATCAAGATTGGGATAATTTGCTCTCGATCGGAGAACAGCATCTTCTATCTGTATCGCGGATTTTTCTGGCGAAGCCTGCCTTCGTCTTCCTTGACCGCCCAGGCAGCTCTTTGCCAAAGAACCAAATTTCAAAAATCCTCGATATGCTCACCGAGCAGGGGATCGGCACGGTGATTCTTTCTAAGAACGGCGAATCGCGCCTGAGTTATGACGCGGTTTTGGAAATCAAGGAAGACGGTGCATGGGAATTGCGCCATGAGGTGCCGGGTGGCGACCAACAGGAATTGCATGATCTGAGCTGCTAAGCCACCGTTCCATGTAAGAGAGGAGAGTCCAATGGGCCGAGAAATAAGGTGGCGGTGACGGGCAGATTTTCGATGGTGACGGACGTGCCGGTGGGATGAATCGAGAGGGGACGGCCGCTGGAAGTGAGTGCGTGGTGTATGCTGCGGCCTGGTGGGAGCGGCGGTGTGACGAATAGACCGCCTGGCGGTAGCGTGATGCGGTCGCTGATTTCGAAGGTGATGCAGTCGGTCTCGCTGACGAAGATTTTGAAATCGAGCGGGCCGTAGCGGGTCATCAGCCCGTGCACGGAAAATCCGCATTCCTCAGAAATCCACGACCACGGTATGCCAGAGGCTAGGATTATTTTCCCGGATGTCTCGCGCTCGCTGGCCACCATCGAGGAGAGTGCCAGCATGTATTCTGCTGCGATCCAAGTATGGGGCACATCTCCCAAGTGGCCTGGCGAGCGAGGGTCGCGCCAAGTGATTTCCGGCCATTGGTTCCATTCCATCGGCCGGCGATCAGAGAGGAAAAAGTCCAACAGCTCGTTGGCTTCGTCACGTTTGCCGACCCGCACGAAGGCTCCAATGATCCGGATTTCGTAAGCTGTGTAGTTGAGCCAGGGAATCTCACCGCGGTGTTTGCGGCGGAATCCTTGAAGGTAGGTTTGGAGCATTTGTTGGAGCGGCCCCGGCGGGAGATCATCGGCGAAGTCGAGTTGAGCGATCGCGTTGGAGGTGGCCGTTGGATCGAAGTCTGCCCATTCGACGGAGCCGGGGATGTAGTCGATTTGCCGTGTCCTGATAACGTGCTCAATCGAGCGGAGGACGTCCTCGAGAAACGCTCGGGCTTCATCCCGCCAGCGTGTCGCTTCTTCATCGTTTCCGAGCGCGGCGGCGATTTCTGCGGCGGCTTCAAGCCCGCGGATCCCCCAAAAATCGTCCCAATAGGAATGGACTGGGTGTGCGAGATAGCCTTCGTGACTTGCGGATTCTGGAAGTAATCCGTATGAAGAAGTGAATTCTGATGTCTTCCGCTGCGAGCGCAGATGAATGAGATATTCTGCTGCGAGACGAACTGAAAGCCACATGAATTTAGCAAATTCGATGTCTTTGTCATTTCGGAAAACCTCGCGGATTCCCCAGATGAATTGGCCGTGGCTATCATGTTCTACCAGCCAGTCTATGCCGTCGCGGTCAACCACGCAGGGAACGAAGCCGTCCTCGCGCTGAAACTTCATATACCAGAGCAAGAAATCTCGCAGCACTTGTGGTCGGTTCGCCTTGGCCATGGCCACGCCCATGATTACGCAGTCACGGACCCACGAGCGGGTGTAGCGGCGGGGGCCTGGTTGAAACGCCGGACCGTCACGGTTGATGAGAATATGGCTTGCCGCTGTGCGAAAACACGCGACTGCGTTGCTCGCTATGGATGGTACGCGCCACTCGACCGGTGCTAGGATTTCCTGCCAGCGTGAGATGGCTTCTGCCAGACCGTGTTCTGTGGGCTCTGCCGCGTCTTTGAAAAACGGAACCGAGACGGTGACTTGGAATGGAGTTTCTCCCGGCGGGACATGCCAAGCCATTGCGGCGGATGCTAGACCGGATTCGTCGTTCACAGCATCGCGCGTGGGCACCTCGCCACGCTCGAAGAATTCCATCACGCCACCTTCCTCAAAGGCGGCTGCACCGTGGGCGAGCGGTCGAAGATTTGTTTTCACCTGGCGACCGTCCACGGTCATTCCACTGGCGGCGCAGGTGATCCGCTGGATCGGGCTGCGCCCACCAAGATTTCGGAAAGCCTGCCAAGGGGGATTCACTTGGAATGGCCGCACTGCCACGACCAGCCGCAGCTGGTCGTGAGAACGATTTTCAATCTGATAGGTCACGCGCAGGACAAGGCGGTCGGCCGTGCCATCGACCCATGGTTGGATGGTTAATTTAACCTCGTCTGCCTGCCAGCAGACGACTGGAAACGGTGCACCATCTTTGGGAAGTGATAGATCGATTTTTACATCTGCCCAGCTGACCAAGCGGCTTCCGCTGAGTAAGAATGGTTCTAGTGAAAATCCCGCTTCATCCACCTCCACCATGCCTTCCTCGTTGATCAGCCCGCGACGTTTTCCCTCTGCGCTGCCGACGGGTGTCCAGTAGGATTGCTCACGATACCAGTAGCGTGGGAACCAGCCGCGCGGGAAATCCGCCGCCACTGCGTGGATAAATTCATTAGGCGTGCGGGAAAATGCGTCCGGTCGCAACTGCACGGCCGTCAGTGAAGCAGACTCCACGTTGGCGAAATTCACCCGCAAGTAGTGCGCTTCTGCGCCCGGTGCGGAGATGTGGCTACGCAATCCAACTGTGTGAGAAGCCCGGTGAATCCGTGACCAAGTTTCTCCGTCTTCTGAAATCTCGATGTCGTAAATCCGCGGCGGCTCGGGCGATGGCCAGTCGATGACTACGCCGCCGAAGCGCACCAAGCGGCCGAAGTCCACCGACCAGCGTGGTGCGGGATCGCCTGCCGCTGCTTGCCAACAGCCGCTCGATCCGCTCTTAAAGACGGACTCCGGCGGGCAGTTTGGAAGATAGCTGGAAGCTGTGATTTCCTTGGGCAGATAGAGCGTTTCGTCCACCAGCGAGATGTCAGAAAACCACACACTGCCTCTTCCTCCTGGACCGGCGGCGATGACAAGCTCGATCGCGCCGATGGCGGATGGTGGGCCACCACCCGCTGGTCCCCAAGCGAAAGGTAGATCTCGCTCGCGGATTCGCAGCTCCGTCCACGCATCAGGCAATTCAAAATTCTCTCGCAGGTAGCGCCACGCATTCGAGCCGCCTGGATCGGCGATTTTAAGCTCAAAATGATTCTGCGGCCCCTCGCCGTGGAGCGAGAGCCCGAGCTCGAATGTCTCCGGCAGCGTGAGCTGAATTTCTCTCCGCGCCACCACGAATCCGCCGCCGCCGTGGAAATCGAAGTCCAGCCGCAGTGCTGGTTTTCCGTCAGTTCCCTCAACGTAGGTAAGGCGGCCTTCGGCCTGGCCCGAGGCGACCACTAGCCAAGAATCGGGGTCGGTAAAAAAATCAGCAAGATTTGAGGATAGCATGAGACGGCGGTTTTGAAGCGAGGTTAGACAGCCGTTTCACCGATGCCAGAAAAGACTTCGGGCGCGGGGCTGGGCATCTCATTCCACGCGCAAATAAAAGCAAAAGACGGAAATGTTTCCACCTCATAGGCAATCGTAACGGATGTGTAGATATTTTTGATCCACTCGGGTTTTTCGGAGTGGTCATCATTATTATTAACCATCCGTCACCCGTCATGAAATTGAAATTACTCCCATGCCCAGCCGCCTGTCTTGCGGTGCTCGCCCTATCTGCATCCTCGGTCCTCGCGGCCGAGACCCTGCCCGCTGCGGATCGCTTGCAGTGGTTCAATGATGCCCGCTTCGGGATGTTTATCCACTGGGGCGTCTATGCTGTGCCTGCCGGAGAATGGCAGGGGAGAGCCATCGGCGGCATCGGCGAGTGGATTATGAAAAATGGCAGCATCCCGGTGGCGGATTACAAGGGTTTCTCCAAAGATTTTACAGCCACGAAATATGATCCCTCCGCATGGGCGAAGCTTGCTAGAAAGGCTGGCATGAAATACGTGGTCATCACCTCCAAGCATCACGACGGCTTCGCCCTCTTTGA